>PXYR01000113.1 GCA_003023665.1 Bacteroidota bacterium | reverse complement strand
GACGGGAAACTATTTGATCAGGCGAATAAGAAAGTTAATACGCAATTTTCCAAAGTGATCAAACGGGCTACTGCCCATTTGGGATTTTCCGATTTCATCGTTTTCAATGATTCCGACATGTTTAGAGGATTTTATTTGAAAGAAATGCTTCAACCTCAAACCTATATCTATTATTCTAGGGATAATTTAATTTTTACTGATTACTACAAAAAGCACGGCAGGCGTTTAGAGCCTATTCTTATGGCAAAATCAGACGTATGTGTTACGAATTCTGAATTTCTAGCCAAGATTTGCAGAAAGTATAATACCCATAGTTACGATATTGGTCAGGGTGTTGACTTAACGCAGTGGAACCCCTCTATATACCAATCAAATGCATCAGACTTAGACGGGATAAACGGGCCTATTATTGGATATGTTGGCTCCTTGTTAGCTATGCGTTTGGATATTAAACTCCTAGAAGAATTAGCTTCTTTGCATGCTCATTGGAACTTTGTTTTTGTAGGGCCAGAAGACGATTCTTTTATTAAGAGCAAACTGCACCAACTAACTAATGTATTTTTTATCGGATCTAAAAGACCAGAGGAATTACCAGCTTATGTACATTCTTTTGATGTTTGCATAAATCCACAACTTGTTAATGAGATGACTGTAGGTAATTATCCGCGCAAAATTGATGAGTATTTGGCCATGGGAAAGCCAGTAGTTGCAACAAATACGCCTACAATGCAGACTTTTCTTCCTCATGTGTTACTGGCTAATAATTTGCAAGAATATAGTTCCTTGATTCAAAGAGCGATAGATTCAAAAACCGTTGAAGAAGAAAATTCACGAAGAAATTTTGCCCTCTCTCATAATTGGGGCGAGTCCGTTAGAAAACTTGGATTGGCTTTCATGGAATCAACAAAATAGCCTCTAAGGGTTTTTAGGACTGAATTTTCTATATTCGAGGATGCGCAACTTCTTTGTATTCATAGGCATATTGTTTGTCCAAACCCTAGTGGGACAGACGATGACAGTCAGTTCCGCAGGTAATTATAATAGCCCTTATTGGATGGCCTCCAATATTTTGGTGGACTCCACGCTTTCCATTTACAATTCCGGCCAAAATGGGTTGCCATTAACGCAGCCCTCGTCTAATCAGATAGGTTATTTTCAGGCTAATAGTCCTAATTTTCCTATTCAAAGCGGAATAGTAATGGTCGCTGCGCAAAATGCAAGTGACGTCATAGCCCTGACTACTGGAGTAGGAAACAATGTTACATTCACTGATCCCGAATTAGCCAGCGTGCTTACTTCTTTAGGTATGTCTGTTGCAACTAACCCAATAAAGGACATGGTTGAGATAGAATTCAGTTTTATAGCTCAATCGGATAGCATTGCCTTCAATTATTGTTTTGGTTCACATGAATACGACGGCTATACATGCTCAAATTTTAATGATGTTTTTGGTTTCTTTTTGGAAGGCACTCATATAAATGGAGTTACAGCGCCCGTCGGTCAAACTATTGTAGAGAATATTGCAACCATTCCTGGTACAAATGTTCCAATTGCTGTCAACACCATTAACCAAGGTTTTCCATCAAATCCTGGAGGGGCAGCTCAATGCTTAAGTGCTAATCCAAATTACGTTGCCCACAGTATGTATTACAATGCTTCTAATGGGGCAGTGACCACATTGGATGGATACACGGATAAATTTACGGCAACTGCACAGGTTGAATGCGGAGGTTGGTATACCATTCGATTAAAACTCGCCAACGTCAGTGATAACATTTTGAGTTCTGCAGTTTTTCTGGAAGAGAAATCATTAAAAGGCCCAACAATTTCCATTTCGGATTCTACCAATGTAGGAAACTCTTTTAATGACTCTCTTGTAGTAGAGGGGTGTAATGAGAATCAAATCATATTCTCGCGTTCTTCAAATTTTGGAATAACTATGAAGATTCCGATTAAAACGGAGGGTAATGCGGTAGAGGGAGTTGATTATAGTACTTTACCTGATACAATTACACTACTACCGGGCCAACAATCGGATACCTTGACCTTTTGGATTTACGATGACAATGTAGTTGAGGGGATAGATACGCTCATTGTAGTGCAGGATTACGTTTTTACCGATTGTTACAATTATCCTGTAACTAGAATCCCTTATTACATTAGAGATAAAGATTCGCTTTTAGCAGATCTGCTTATTACTTCCGGCTTGGACAGTGTGGATTGCCCCGGGGACAGTCTGGAATTGTCGATTGTATTGAATTCATACGAAGGGAATTACGATGGCTATTGGCATATAGATTCCTCTAACGCATTTACTAGGTATTTTGAAGTCAATTCGGATACAACCGTATTTTTTACATTGTGGGACGAATGTGGTGACACTGTTCATTTTGCGCAAGATTTATTTGTAAAAGAGTATGACCCATTAGTTTATACAAGAGATACGGTGAGGGTTTGTCCAGGCGATTCAGTGATGTTAGTTCCTTATTATAGTGGAGGTCAATCACCTACGGTTTTTACATGGTCAGATAACTTGACAAACACAATCCCAAGAACCGTTTTGCCTTATGCAGATTCTTCATTTTATGAATTTTTCCTATCTGATGGCTGTGGGGCAATACTCGTTGATAGTGCTATGGCGGTGAACATGCCACAGCCTAGTGCTGGATTTCAATATTTGAATGACCCGTACGTCCCTTTGCGTGTATTATTTAATGAAAAAGCTCAGAATGAGGTAAGCTGGACTTGGTATCTAGATACAGTTATGTTCACGGGTTCAACCTTTGAATACGATTTTCCAAGCCCAGGCGATTATGAGGTATTGCAGGTGGTTACTAGCGATTTTGGATGTATTGATTCAATCAGATTAATAGTAGCCGTAGAAACGGACTTTTACCTTTACATACCGGATGCATTTACTCCTGATGGGGATGGACTTAACGAATGTTTTAAAATAAAAGGAGTAGGCTTTGAAGGTTATGAATTCGCTGTGTATGACAGATGGGGTAATGAAGTCTTTCACACCTTGGACATGACCGAATGCTGGGACGGTACATTTAATGGCCAACCTCTTCCCGTTGGTGCATATAACTATAGACTAATTGCGGATTTGCCCTTTGATGAAATAGAAATATTCACAGGTACTTTGAACATCCTTCGCTAAGGATTAAAGGAACGGAAGCGTAAGCACGCCAATCACAAGGATGATTTTGTAAATGAGGTGAGCCCACCGCAGACCTCTCAGTTGAGTAGACTTTAGGGCGATTAGAGTAGCTATGCTCAATAATACCAGGATAATAAAAATTCCAATTTCGGCATATGGACTAAACAATCCTCTAGTAAAGAATGTAGGAATCCATGCAACCATTGCGCTGGCCATTAAAGCAAAACGTGTTTTATCTTCACCAAACTCACTGGCCACCGTTTTACGCCCAATGATTACATCTCCTTTGAGCATTAATAGGTCTTTAAGCATCTCTCTGGAAAAGAGAGTTAGGCCCAATAAAGCCCCATAAGCAAAGGTGTGAATGGAGCTAAAATTATGATATACAGACATTCCAAAAAACGGGGTGAGTGCAAGGATAGCAGCACTGGTATGAGATACTATGGGTAAATTCTTCAAACGGTGACTGTGGTACCAAAGCCCAACAGCAAAAAGTCCAAAAAACAACAATGCCTTAAATCCAACTAACCATGCACCCAATAGGCCAAGTACTAAGAGGAAAATCGCTGTATTCAAGCTTGTACGTTTACTTACCAATCTCTCAAAGGCACTTTGTTTTGGTCGATTTATAGTGTCAACCGCATAATCGTAGAATGAATTGATCAAGAATCCAAAGGCTAGGATGAAAGCGCCAGACCACGCAATTAAATGCGTATTGATGTCTAACAAAATATTCCATCTTAAATCAACAGGTGCAAAGACGAAACATGCAGTGAGGTATTGTCCAAGAAGTAATAATGAAATATTGTACCAGCGAATCTGGCTCAATAAAGCCAGCAATTTTAGCATTTTTAGTCGGTTACGGTTTAATCTTTTCAAAACCTATAGACTACTTCTGGGTCAAAGTTGTTTAGTAGTTTACGCGTTTTTTCATAATCCCGAGTAAAACCCATTACAAAGCCACCGCCGCCGGAACCGCACAGTTTTAAGTAATAATCTTCAGAATCTAGTCCTTGTTTCCATAAATCATGGAAGCCTTGGGGAATCATTGGTTCAAAATTTTCTAAAACTAGCCGACTTAATTTTTTAAGATTTGCAAAGAGTGGTGTGGTATCACCGTCCACAAAAGCCTTGATACAAGCATCATTGTATTTAACAAACTGATTTTTAAGCATATTCCTAAACCCTTCTTCTTTGAGTTTATCCATGAAAATTTCAACCATAGGCTGCGTTTCACCGGGTACACCAGAATTTAAAAGAAATACTGCACCTGCTCCACTTTCTTGAGCAGGTAAATCAACTGAGCCAAGCTCATTTTTGCTTTTGATTAACAAAGGAAGTCCCATGTAACAAATGGTTGGGTCTATACCGCTACTCTTACCATGGAAGTAGTTTTCCATCCAACTAAAAATGGATTTCAATACTTTAATGTCTGCAGACTTCTTGGGATTCTTTCCAATTTTATTTTCACAATAGCGATCATATATCGCGGCAACTAATGCGCCTGAGCTACCTACACCAAATCCTTGAGGAATCGATGAATCAAAGTATAATCCTTTATTTAAGTCTGTTTCGAATTGATTCAGATTAAAGCGACAAGGAGCATCTTCTCTTCTTAAATACTCCAAGTAAGTAAACAGGTGTTGGTTGCTTGATGCTTGCTCTTTATTAAAAGTCTCTTCAAATTGAAATGCGCCCTTGTAATAAGCATGAGGTATACTAAGACCCATGCTATCCTTGATTATACCATACTCGCCAAAGAGCAGGATTTTACCATAAAATAAAGGATTCGAGCGGTTCATATTTCTATTATAACGGCGTTGGACCTAAACCAACTTGATCACAAAGATAACTACTATCCTTACAAAATGTTCTTAGCTCTGTATCTATAAACCTCATTATTACCTCTTTATGCGATTCTGGATACAAAACATGAACGTTGGCGCCTGCGTCCAAAGTAAAATATACAGGATGATTTGTAGCTTCTCTGAACGACCAAATACGTTGTATAACTTCTAAAGTGTTTGGTTTCATAAGTATAAAGTAGGGCATAGATGTCATCATCATACCGTGAAGTGTAAGTGCTTCACTTTCAACGATTTCTCCAAAACTTTCTAAATCAGCATCAAGCATTGCTGTCAGTAATCTGCTCTGGTTCTCATGTGCTTGAGCAAATCTTGAAGATGCGTAAGGGTGGTTGTTCATAAGACCGTGTCCCAATGAACTACTTACGGTTTTTTCACCCTTGTCAATCAATAAAATGGTGTCTTGAAAAGTTTTGAAAATATCTGCTACATCTGCAAATGGAACTGCAAACTCATCATGACTTCCTTCTATTTCAGCGTGTTTGCCCCATGCTGCCAAGGGGCC
>PXYR01000112.1 GCA_003023665.1 Bacteroidota bacterium | reverse complement strand
GTGGCGGAATTGGTAGACGCGCTGGATTCAAAATCCAGTTCCCTCGGGAGTGCGGGTTCGATTCCCGCTCCAGGTACTAAGAGCCTCGTTCTTTAGAACGGGGCTTTTTTGTTACTGTTTGATGAAAGAAACTGGGGTGCCAGAATCAAGCGTTAGAATGCTATCTGTGACATTATACTCGCTTACAAATACGCCTGCAGTTTGAGTGATTTGATGGAGATAATTATTAATTGTATACCATTCCATTGGCTGATACAAGTCGGTGATTTCCCCTGTTGAAACGTTTAAAATGAAAAACGCACACCGTCCTTCAACATCAAAAGTTAGTACTTCTCTAGAATCTTCGGAGGTATTCTCCTGCCATTCTCCAAAGAGATTAGGATCCAGATTATTATATTCAGACGTATTGGATTCCTGGCAGCTAGTAGTTGTCAAAAGAATCACAGACAGCATGAATAGAAAATTAGATAGTCGTTGCATTTGAATCAGTTTAATTTCAACTAAATGTAACGGTTCAAACTCTTTGTTGCTGTTTCATTTTAACCCGTCTAACAATTTGTGGTGCCTACTAAACTATTGCAGAATCAGTTATACTTGATCGTAAGTAAATTCTATGAAGGACTAAATTTTTTACCCTTCCAAGCACCGTTTTTATACCGTTGGTTTAATTTGACTTTTCGCTCGTCATCAGAGAGAAAGATGTTGAGATTTGCCTCTCCAGCGTTATCAACAACGAAGATATTGATGCAATCAGGTCTTCTTCTCAGACCTGAAATAAAATACCAGTGACCTGGCATGTTTCTCGCATGATGAATGGATCTGGTATGATACACTACAGCATCTGCATTCCATTCAAATGAAGTAAAGAAGATAATCACATCTGCATCTGATTTATTTTCTACTACGTTGATTATTTGTGCTTGTGTAAAGCTTGACAACAAGATGAAGGTGAGTAGAGAAGCGAATTTCATTTGGTATATCTATCAAATTTAAAGGTAAGAAACACAATTGTAGTCATTGTTTCATTTTGAAGATTTTGACATATAAGATGCAGCTAGTTTCATAGTTCATGTGAAATAGAAATCTATATTTGTTTAGCTATGAATAAACAAAGGAAATACGACAAAGCGTATCTAAAGATGGCACTAGAATGGGCGCAACTCAGTCATTGCGAAAGAAAAAAGGTAGGCGCTCTAATCGTGAAAGATCGAATGATTATTTCCGACGGTTTCAACGGTACACCTACAGGTTTTGAAAATCCATGTGAAGATGATGAGAACTATACCAAGTGGTACGTGTTGCATGCAGAGGCGAACGCGATTACAAAGGTGGCAAGCAGCACAGCTAGTGCCAAAGGAGCAACACTTTACATCACAATGAGCCCCTGTAAAGAGTGTAGTAAGCTCATTCACCAAGTAGGTATTGAGAAGCTCATTTACATCAATGAATATAAAGACCGAAGCGGTTTAGACTTTTTGATTAAAGCGGGTGTTGAGGTAGTACAAATGGATATCGATTGAAAAGAGAAAACATCATTATTTGGGTAGGAGTTTTTCTGCTCATTGGAGTTTGGATAGGCAGCAAGTTTGGGCAAACAAGTCCTAATAGAGACAAGATGGGTCAATTCTTCAATTATCTCCAAAATGAATATGTAGAAGACCTAGACTTAGACTCGTTGCAAAACCAGGCTATGGACTACATCCTTTCTTCTTTGGATCCGCACAGTGTATATATTCCAGCTCAACAAGGAGCTGCCATGACAGAGCGAATGGAAGGCGGTTTTTCTGGAATAGGTGTGGAGTTTGCTATAAAGAAGGACACCTTGGTTTTTATAAATGTCATGCAGTCAGGGCCTGCGTCTAAAGCAGGGGTTCAATCTGGTGACCGTGTTTTTACCATTGACGGGGACACTATTGTAGGTAATGGATTGAATAATGAGGTAGTCACTTCAAAAATTAAAGGCAAGAGGGGTACAAAGGTTCAATTAGGTCTCAAAAGAAAAGGAGAGCTACAGACTATTGAGGTAACCCGTGGTCTTGTGCCAATAGAAAGTGTTATTCATTTAGACACAGAAAATGGTATTGGTTATTTAAAAGTAGATCGGTTTTCAGAGACTACCCATGATGAATTTCTTGGTCATCTAGAACAGCTGTCGGCAGAAGGAATGAATCAACTCATTGTGGACTTAAGGGATAATCCTGGTGGATACCTCCACGAGGCAGTGGCAATGGCAGACGAATTCCTAGGAGAGGGTAAATTGATCGTGACCACGCGCTACAGAAACGGTTCAGTTAAGAATGCAGAAGCAAAATCGGGTAACCGTTTTGAGTCCATGCCCGTTCACATTATCATAGATGAAAATTCTGCAAGTGCCTCGGAAGTATTCACAGGTGCCCTTCAAGATCATGACCGTGCAACAGTTTACGGCAAAACATCCTTTGGTAAAGGATTGGTTCAGGAGGATAAATTGCTTGAGGACGGTTCCAAGGTCCGATTAACCGTAGCTTACTATTATACACCAAGTGGCAGATCCATTCAAAAGCCTTATAAAGAAGATCAAGTTTTTAACGAAGGGGTGTTTTTAAGTGATACGGGACGAATTTTGTATTCTCAAGGAGGCATAGAGCCAGATGTGGAATTGCAAAACGATAGTGCCTCCTATTTCTGGTCGTTTTCTTTTGGAACTATTGACGCGTTTGGATTTGAATTTGTGGACTCCACAAGAGAGTCTTATCAGCACTTTAGTATTTCTAACTTCCTTTCAACTTTTAAGGTTTCGGATACAATCTTGTCATCCTTTCTTGAATTTGGGGGTTATGGATTGTCTTTAGAAGATTTAGGTGTATCGGACAGAAAGGAATTAGAACTGTTGTTGAAGGCAGGAATAGCAAAAAATTTATGGGGTTTTGATGCGTATAGAAAAGTAATCCTTCTAGGAGATCCTATTATAGGCCAGGTCAAGGACCAGATTCACAGTGCGAATTAAATAAAAAACCCCAAACGCCGTGCGCTCAGGGTTTTTAGTGCTAGAAATAGAAGATTCTAGTGGTCGTGACCATCGTGGTCATGATCCTCATGCATTTCTTCTTCCATTGGAGCTTCCTCCATTGTAGAATCTGCTGCTGCAGCAGAAGTGTCTGCTGCTTCTTCCATTGGCTCTTCAGCTGGTGTTTCCACCATTGGCTCTTCAGCCGGAGCTTCTTCAGCTGGAGCTGCACAAGCTACCATTGCTAATGCCACTACTGCTGAAGCAAAAATGTTAAACTTTTTCATCTCGCGAATGATTTTTTGATTGATTCAAGGGCAAGATAATCAATATCAAGTCCCTTAATATTAATTAACTATGAAAGTTTTTCAAACTGTGCATTTATGGAAACCTTTTCATTGGTTAATGCTTTCAATTCGCTTATGGGGATGCGAATCTGTTCCATGGTGTCACGCAATCTCACCGTTACACTATTGTCTTCAAGGCTTTTATGATCTACGGTAACACATAATGGAGTTCCTGCTGCATCCTGTCGTCGGTAGCGTTTACCAATAGCATCCTTCTCGTCGTATAGTACCATATGGTCAAATTTGAGTAAGTCCATTACCTCACGCGCTTTTTCTGGTAGCCCATCCTTCTTTAGAAGCGGTAATATGGCAACTTTATTAGGAGCTAAGAAAGCGGGGAGTTTCAATACTGTGCGCTGACTTCCGTCTTCAAGAGTTTCATTGACAAGGCTCTTGGAAAGTATAGCAAGGAACATGCGATCTAGCCCAATAGAGGTTTCCACCACGTAGGGAACATAATTCTCACCGAGCTCGGGGTCAAAATATTGTAATTTCTTCCCGCTAAATTCCTCGTGCTGCTTCAAATCAAAATCAGTTCTAGAGTGAATGCCTTCTAGTTCTTTAAAGCCAAAGGGGAAATTGAATTCTATATCTGCAGCAGCATTTGCGTAATGCGCTAATTTTTCATGATCGTGGAATCTGTAATTACTTTCGTCAAACCCAAGGCTTTTGTGCCAAGCGAGTCTTTTTTCTTTCCACTTCTCATACCACTCCATTTCTGTGCCGGGACGAACAAAGAATTGCATTTCCATTTGTTCAAATTCACGCATCCTGAATATAAATTGCCTTGCTACAATTTCATTTCGAAACGCTTTTCCCATTTGTGCAATACCAAAGGGCACCTTCATGCGTCCGGTTTTCTGAACGTTGAGGTAATTCAAAAAGATGCCTTGCGCAGTTTCTGGTCTCAGGTAAAGGGTTGAGGCTCCTTCAGCTACCGAACCCATCTGAGTTCCAAACATTAAATTGAATTGACGAACATCCGTCCAATTCATGGAGCCGCTCACTGGACATTTGATTTCTTCGTCTTCAATGAGCTGTTTGACATCTGCTAAATTTTCCGCATTCATGGCTTCCACAAAGCGGTCCATGATGGCTTTTATTTTTTCTTGATAGCCTAACACACGGCCATTGGTGGCTAAAAATTGATCTCTATCAAAACTTTCACCAAAGCGCTTCGCGGCTTTTTTGACTTCTTTTTCAATCTTTAGGCGGATTTTCTCCACGTGATCTTCAATCAAGACGTCGGCCCGATAGCGTTTTTTGCTGTCTTTATTGTCAATTAGCGGGTCATTAAAAGCATCTACATGACCTGATGCTTTCCAGGTGGTTGGATGCATAAATATGGCAGAATCAATTCCTACAATATTTTCGTGCATTTGGACCATAGCGCCCCACCAATAAGCTTTGATATTATTTTTAAGCAAAGCTCCGTTTTGACCGTAGTCATATACGGCACTTAAGCCGTCATAGATTTCGCTACTTTGAAAAATAAACCCATATTCTTTGGCATGGGAAATAACGTTTTTGAATAAATCTTCGGCCATTCTTTTATATTCTTAAACCTGTTGTAAAAGTGGGATGAGGTTGGTGAAAAATAACTTTACCGCAATCGCGAGCAAGATAATACCGAAAACTTTGCGTAGCACACTTAATCCGCCTGGTCCCAATATACGTTCAAGTCTCTCGGTATTTTTTAATACGGCATACACCACAATCATATTAAGCACGATTGCAATGATGATGTTTATCATGGCAAATTCTGCCTGTAGAGAGACGAGTGAAGTCATGGTTCCTGCCCCAGCAATTAGTGGAAATGCTATGGGTACAATTGACGCTGTGCTTGGGCTCTCTTCTTTATAAAGTGTTATTCCAAGTATCATTTCTAAGGCTAAAAAAAAGATAATAAAGCTCCCTGCGATTGCAAAACTTTGAACATCCACCCCTAATAGATTGAGAATGCTCTCGCCTAGAAATAGGAAAACAATCATAATTACTCCTGCAACTGCTGTTGCTTTTTCGCTTTGTACATGTCCGACCTTTTTGCGAAGTCCCACTATAATGGGAATGCTTCCGGGAATATCAATAACAGCGAATAAAATCAAGAATGCACTAAGGGCATCATTATAATTAAATCCCATGACGGCCATTTTTTGGCAAAATTAGCGACATCAAATCAAATTGTGCTTGTTCTCTTCGTTAGT
>PXYR01000015.1 GCA_003023665.1 Bacteroidota bacterium | reverse complement strand
TTCTGAACGGGTTCGTCAAGTAATTCTAGCTCAAAAACATCCTTGGGTGCTTTGACACTGACTTCATGAACCGTATCACATTTATGGAAAGGCATGCAGATCAAGGTCATAATTCCAAAATTCCGGTAATTTTTTAGTGTATGACTATTCGTACTTTGAGGTCTGAAGAGCACGCTTAATTGTCCTGGATGCGCACCCACATGAGTGATATTTGAAAGCGTAGTTGCATTCCATTGTTCATGCTCGCCTGTAATGCCTATAAATGCTGTTCGAACGCCAGATAAACTATTGATTAGCGCTATACGATAACGCTTATCTAGGTCAAGAATTTGTTCCCGATTTAAAGAAGTATCCATGCTTAAAGGACACTTTGACCGCCATCAATATGAATAATTTGTCCCGTCATCCAGGAAGCTTTATCGCCCAATAAAAATGCCGTCATTTCTGCAATGTCTGCTGGCTCTCCAACTCTTTTCATGGGGTTGTTATTGCCTAATGCTGTTTTCTTTTCTGGAGTACTCAAAAGCTTTGCTGCAAGAGGAGTGTCTGTTAATGAGGGCGCAATGCAGTTAATTCGTGCCTTAGGTGCCCATTCGGAAGCGATAGCTCGAGTAAGACCTTCAATTGCTCCTTTGGATGCACTAACAGTAGCGTGGAAAGGCATACCGCGCTGAACCGCAACGGTTGAATACAACACAACGGAAGGAACACCTTCTGTATTAAAGTTTTTATAAGCGGCCTGCAGTGCCTTTACTGCGCCTATGACTTGCAGTTGGAAATCGGATTCAAAGGTTTCCGGTTTTAAGCCCCGAAACGGTTTAAGTTGGATGGAACCTACACTGTAGACGAGTCCATCTATATTTTCAGGCATTCGGTCTTCCCAATCGTCACTTAGGACATCAAACTCCTCCCAATCAATGGAATGAGCAGGCCCCTCATACGGTGTTCTACTAAAAACAATTACTTCATTTCCCTCTGATGCAAGTAATTCTGCAGTTTCTTTTCCGATACCCTTGCTACCGCCTATGATTACGTATTTCTTCATTGTAGTATGTTGTTCTAAGATTCTAAACGCAATTTTGAAAGACGGGTTCAGATATTGCTTAAAATTGATTGGGTGTGTAGTAATTTTAAGAGCATAAACCACAGACATGATTCAAAAGTTAAAAATCGGTTCTTCACCGCTTACCTATGCTCAATATGCGGAAATAGCCTCTGGAAGTGTTAAACTCGAATTAGATTTTGATGCAGCAGAACGCATTAGGAAGTCACGCGAATTTCTAGAAAGTCACACGCAAACTAGTACAGCACCTATCTACGGAGTGAATACTGGTTTTGGTGCATTGTGCAATGTTGTGGTAGATGCCGCCAATCTTAGTAAACTTCAAACAAATTTGGTCCGCTCTCATGCGTGTGGTGCCGGATCAGAAATCAGTCCAGAGCTAGTTCGATTGATGATGGCTCTAAAGGTTCAAAGTTTTGCGGTGGGAGTGAGCGGTATCCGTCTGGAAGTGGTGCAACAAATCTTGAATATGTTCAACAGCGGTGCTATCCCTGTTGTGTATGAATTGGGTTCTTTAGGAGCATCCGGTGATTTGGCACCCTTAGCGCATATGTCGTTGCCCCTTTTAGGAGAAGGAGAAGTACGGCTTAATGGAGAAAAGTTCCTAACAAATAGCGCGTTAGACAAGCTTGAGGATCGCGGATGGACTCCGTTGACCTTGGCTTCAAAAGAAGGGTTGGCTTTATTGAATGGGACCCAATTCATGTCTGCTCATGGCATCTATGCACTTATTCAAGCGCGACGAATTGATTACTTCGCAGATCAGATTGCAGCGCTATCCACTTTAGCTTATGATGGACGAATAGAGCCCTTTACCTCTGGGGTTCATTTAACTCGTCCGCACCAAGGACAAATAATGACTGCAAAACGTTTACATCAATGGTTGGAGCCTTGTTTGGGAATGCATAGAAGTAAAGAGCACGTTCAAGATCCCTATAGTTTTCGTTGTGTTCCTCAAGTACATGGAGCATCAAAAGGAGCTCTTTTGCATGCGATGAATGTTTTTGAAGTTGAAGTAAATTCTGCTACGGACAATCCGGTGGTTCTTTCCGAGGAACATGCAGTAGTTAGCGCTGGAAATTTTCATGGACAACCCTTGGCTTTAGCATTAGATTATACGGCAATAGCAATTCACGAATACGGATCTATTTCAGAACGACGTACGTATCAGCTTATATCTGGAAGGAGAGGACTACCGCCATTTTTAGTCAAAAAACCAGGAATTAATTCGGGTTTAATGATTGCTCAGTATACAGCAGCGAGTATGGTTAGTCAGAACAAACAGCTTTGTTCTCCGGCATCTGTAGACAGCATAGAGAGTTCTAACGGTCAAGAAGATCATGTGAGCATGGGTGCAAATGCAGCAACCAAATTGTTGAGAATCATCAGCAATGTATACGGAATCTTAGGAATTGAGCTCCTGAACGCAGTTCAAGCTTTGTGGCTACGAGGGGAAGAAGTTGAGGGTGAGTTAGGCCAGTTATACAAGGAATTTATTGAGGTGAGTCCTGCCATTGAAGAAGATGTATACTTGCGTGAGCGTATGGAATTGGCAAAAGAATTCTTGAAAACTCGTTTGCTTTCGGACGATACTATACTTTTGTGAAATAATTAAGTGAATAATGAGTCAAAACCCGTGGAAAGGTCTGCGCGAAAAATTAGAAGAGCGAAATTGGCCGGAAATTTATTTATTCAAATTCATTGTTCCGGCGGATAATCAGATTATTGCTCAGGCGGAATCTCTTTTTGATAGCGATACTGCGCAGATAGAATTAAGAAAAAGTAAAACAGGAAAATTCGTTTCCATTAGTGCCAAAGAAATGATGATGAATGTGGATTCTGTAATTGAACGTTACGAAGAGGCAGTAAAGATTCCGGGCTTAATGGCGTTGTAAGCTATTTCCATCCTTCATATACACCCAATCCAAACAAAGCATAATCCAAACGAGAAGGGTCTTTTGGGTCTATCATTCTCACAGAAGAGTCGAGTTCCATCACGGCTTTCCAATCGTTTTGTCTACGCCTTAATAGACCAAGGATTCTAGCAACGCGTCCACTGTGTACATCAAGAGGTAGAGATAAGTAGGCGGGGTCAATGTCCCAAATTCCAAAATCAATCCCCTCTTTGTTGCTGCGTGTCATCCACCTAGAATACATCACCATTCTTTTGCATGCACTGCCCTTGGATGGGTCACCAAAATGTTTCGATGCTCTAAGGGGTAGTCCGTTCTGAAGTAAGTAATTTTTAAATTGAATCATTGCAGGCCCCAAATGATGTTCGTTGTCCATGTGAGATTTAAAGAATTGGCCAATACTTTCGTACTCAGTTAACAGCTTTTTAAGTGCGATCACTAACCCTTTGATATCCTCCGATTGAAAAGTGCGATGTACAAAGCCGTCAAAAGCTCTTAAATCAGCTTTCGTGCATCCTTGAACGAATTCCGCAGGTGAATCGTCCATTCTTGACATCAAGTCTTGGCTCTTAGAAATAATGGTTTTGCGCTGTCCCCAAGAAAGTGTCGCCGCAATTAATCCACTTATTTCAATGTCTTGATGGGTACTGAACGCATGTGGTATACCAATTGGGTCATCGTTGATAAAGCTTTTTTTGGCGTATTGATTGGCTTTGTTCAAAAGGAACTCACGCAGTTCTTCTTGGGGCAGAGTCATCAAATGGAAGTCAATTTACCGTCAATCATAGTCCATTTGGTCTTACCTAAAGAAGCTAGGGTTTTATTGTGCGTGACTACAACAATCGTTTGTCCTAGATCTCTATTAAGTTTGATTAACAATTCATGTACAGCTTCTGCATTTGTGCTGTCTAGGTTGCCCGTGGGCTCATCTGCTAAAAGTATCTCTGGTTCATTTACAAGCGCTCTAGCAATGGCAACGCGTTGCTGTTCTCCACCGCTCATTTCACTAGGTAGGTGATGTGCCCTGTGCGAAATACCTAACAATTCCATTAATTCGCTTGCCTTGCGTTCTGCATCTTTATTCATCTTGCCTCCAATCAACCTAGGGAGCGTAATATTCTCTTGCGCAGTCAATTCAGGCAATAAATTATGAAATTGAAATACCAGTCCAACCTGCTCGTTTCGGTAAATATTTAAAGATGTTTTATTCATGGATTCTAACATCTGTCCTTTAAACTGAATAGAACCCGAATGCCCCTTGTCCAATCCCGCTAAAAGGTGGAGTAGGGTACTTTTTCCAGCTCCAGAGGCCCCAACAATTGTAATAAAATCTCCTTTGGTAATAATTCCGTTTACTCCTTTGAGGACTTTGGTGCTCCCGTATGATTTTTCTATTTCGCGTATTTCTATCATGGCTTAGCGCAAGGTAGCAGATTTCTTTATTTGAGCATAATCAAGAAAATACACTAAACGCAATGAAAACATATTGTCTGTAGGCACTTCATAGAGGTTTTGAATATTTTGGATGTAGTTCAGCGTACTCGCATTATCCGAATTAGCTAAAGAGGCACGATATAAAATATTTAGTTCGCGACCGGGTGCAAACCAAAGGACATATTTCAAATCAATATTGAAGAAGTTGATTCGTAAATCTGGATCTTGATACGCGGCAGAAGGTGATAGGCTACCGTCTTGATTCAGATGGAAAATATTTTCATTTTCAATTCTATTCCAGCTGTGCCTTACATCCAATGTAAGGTATGAATTTGGACCAAATAGGTATTGCCCCTGAAGTGATTGTTCAAAGCTTCGCCTGTGCCTTAATGCCATTCCAATGGAATCGTTTATGCTTTGGCCGTTGGAATCTGTTTTAGTTTCCGCCCAACCTACTTGATGATTATTTCCTAATTCAAAATTCGCTCTTAGGTTGAATTTGTCATTGACTCTAGCAATGATTTCAGCTTCACCATATCTACCTTGAGCACCCCAATCGGCCCACCACCATTGGCCTGCTCTAAGCTCTAGTGCTAATGGTTTTCTAAAATCTGAACTCATCCATGCATTGTGCCAGAAGGAAGCTGGGTTGGCCCGATACCTACCCCAAACTCTAGGGTCATAGTAATCGTATTCCATCCCTCTAGTTTCCGCATTATACCCAAATGCCAAAAAGCCTTCTGTCATGCCAAAAAAGCTATATTCAATATGAAATCGTTCAAAATCCCCTGGGTCATAAAGTCTGTTATATTGTAACCCCAGTCTATGCCTTCTTCTTAGAAACAATTTATTGGGAGCAAGTAAGTGATTACTCAACTGCAAGCTTTGATGGAACTTGTTTCCTCTTCTTTGAAACCCTAGATCATTTGGGTCAAAATCTGGTGAAATGAGCTCAAGATTATGTTCCCATCTCCAAGCTCCAACTTGTTTGCCTAACTCCCAACCTAAAGCGCCACCCGAATAATCATCCTCAGTATCAAAAATACTTGAACGTCCAAACGCCCCATTGAAAAAGTGACTGTTGTTGAAGAAGTTCAAATTTGCTGTAATTGCCGTAACGTTGGCATCTCTTGCGGTTCCGCCATCATTATTACGCATGACGTTTGTATTGATGATACCAATGGAACTATTACCGCCTATGCGCTGGTCAAGGGCCATTACATTGTAATTGGTCAACGGTTCTGTAAGAATTTCTACTGCATTACCTAAAGAATCCGACCCATTGAGATAGTTAGCCGCCGTGATTGCATTGAGCACACCAATACTCAGGTTTTTATCCGTAGTACCAGTCAATTTGGTGGCATTGAGCATTCTAGTAAAGCTTTGAGTAGTATTGGTTAATTCATTCAAATTGGCATTGGTAAAGTTTTGTGGATTACCGCCTATTCTACGGCTATAAAAAAGCCCTGCCTTTTTAAAGAGGTTAACGCCTTCAGTGAAAAATTGCCTGTTTTCATCAAACTCTCGTTCGAAGGCCTCAAAATTCACGAACTGCTCGTCAAATGCTACTTGAGAAAAATCGGGAAGCAACGTCATGTCTAAGGTGAAACTTTTGTTGAGCCCGATCTTAATATCAGCACCGGCTGCAAGCGAATTCCTCCAAGGAGCATCTCCAGATTTTTGGAGACTGCCCGTGAAATTTGGTCTTAAACTGACGCGTGGAGGAGGGTTGATGACATTGATACCATTTAAAAACCCGCTTTGGAGACTTTCATTATCAAAATTTCTATCTATAGGGTTCCAGCTATACATAGTGCGGTCACTGCGTATAGAACGTTTGATATTAAATCCCCATGGTGAGGGTACATCACTATTACTACCCTCAGGAATCCTTAAGACCTGGTAGGGGATGTAAATTTCAAAAGTCCACTGGTTTGTTTCTTTGACAACGGCGCTCCACCATACTGCATTCCAACTTCCGTCTTCTTCGTTATCGCTTGTTTGACGAGAATCGCCCTGCACACCAGCGGCACTCAAATAAAAATTGAAATCGTTTGCTCCGTCATTAAATGGATTAATAATCAATTGAATCCAGTCTGTATTTGCATTTACACGATCCCTAGGAGTGTATTGAGATAACACAGGTAATCTGCTATCATTCAAGATACCCGCAAAATATATTCCTTCTTGGGTATAGAAAATTCGCAGATCACTTTCTATACCATCTGCAGGAACATCGGTTTGAGGGAAGTATTGATTGAGCCTAGAAATCTTGGCGCTTTGTGACCATTCTCGCTCATCTATCTGTCCGTTTATAGTTATATCTACGTTTTTGAGTTCTGGAACAATCAATTGCTTTTTAATTGAATTTTGTCCAAAACTTAAAAATGAGGATAGAATCAATAGGTAGGATAGGTTGCTTCTGTTCATAGGGCGCAAATATCGGTATAAAGAGACATATATGATTCAATCAACTTTAGTAATCAATTATGCCATCGATTCCAAGCTTGTACCCTAAATTTGCCCTTAAATCAAGGAATTACTATGAACCTTCACGAATATCAAGGAAAACAGATTTTAGCAAGTTACGGTGTACGAATACAAAGAGGTAAAGTTGCCCAAACGTCAAAGGAAGCAGTTGATGTAGCAAAACAATTGACCGAAGAAACGGGAACGTCATGGTACGTAGTCAAGGCACAAGTGCATGCAGGTGGCCGAGGTAAAGGCGGCGGCGTTAAACTTGCGAAAGGAATTGATAAAGTAGAGGAGGTTGCAGATAGTATCTTAGGTATGCAATTGGTGACGCCCCAAACTTCTGCAGAGGGTAAAAAAGTGCATCAAGTCCTTATAGCTGAAGACGTCTATTACCCGGGAGAAAGCGAAACTTCTGAATTCTATATGTCCGTATTATTGAATCGTTCTTCTGGACGGAATATGATTATGTATTCAACGGAAGGCGGAATGGATATAGAAACGGTAGCGGAAGAAACCCCTCATTTAATTTTTACGGAAGAAATAGATCCTAAGGTAGGTCTTACAGGCTTTCAAGCCAGAAAGGTTGCTTTTAACCTAGGGCTTAGTGGCGCTGCATTTAAAGACATGGTAAAATTTGTTAGCGCCTTATACGGCGCATATGAAGGCGCTGATGCTTCTTTATTTGAAATAAATCCGGTATTAAAAACCTCTGATAATAAGATTTTAGCAGTTGATGCTAAAGTCACTATTGATGACAATGCACTTTATCGTCACAAGGAAATCGCAGCAATGCGCGACACTCGTGAAGAGGACGCTACAGAAGTAGAAGCTGGAGAGGCTGGATTGAACTTTGTTAAGCTAGACGGAAATGTGGGATGCATGGTTAACGGCGCAGGTCTAGCCATGGCAACTATGGATATCATTAAGATGGCTGGAGGCAATCCGGCAAACTTCTTGGATGTTGGTGGTACTGCAGACGCGGCACGAGTGGAGCAGGCCTTCCGTATCATTCTTCGGGATGAGAATGTTAAGGCAATACTAGTAAATATATTTGGCGGTATTGTTCGTTGTGACCGAGTGGCTCAGGGAGTCGTGGATGCCTATAAAAACATGGGCAATATCAATGTTCCAATCATTGTTCGTTTACAAGGAACAAACGCAGAGGAAGCTAAAAAGTTAATTGATGAGAGTGGCCTTGAAGTACACAGCGCAATTGCATTACAAGAAGCCGCAGATTTAGTTCAAGAGTTGGTTTAAGGCCTTTGAGATAATATTTAATTTAGCCCCGAACATTAGCGTTCGGGGTTTTTTATGTCCATAGATTTTACTTTAGAATGGGTAGCGACCATATTGAGTCTTGTTTTTCTAACAGGAATTATACGTCGTAAAATTTGGGCTTGGCCTGCCGGTACCCTTTCGAGTATATTGTCTGTGGCACTTTTTTACAGAACAGGTCTGTATGCAGAGTCTGGATTGTATTTCTTTTATGTGATTCTTGGTATATATGGTTGGTGGCATTGGAAACAAAACGCGCAGTTGGATACCGTAGAGTTAGTGACTATTTCATCTAGTACACAGAGTTTAGCGCTTTTAGGCATACCTATAGCAGTTGTTTTAGGCTATTTTTTGAATGCACTCCCCGGAGTGAGTTTTGCCTATTTTGATGCGTTTACAACAGTCTTTGGGTTATGGGCTACTTGGCAAGAAACAAGGCGGATACGAACGGCGTTTCATTATTGGATTCCCTTAAATATTGCCTCTGTAATTCTATATGGAATAAAGGGATTAGAGGTCTATGCCTGCTTAATGGTTATTTATTCTATAATGAGCGTGATAGGATTTATACGATGGCGCAAATAATTCAGTTATTTTAGTGGTCAATTCCACGAAACAATTAAGATGCAAGCAAAACAATACATTGAACTCGTTAAGTCTACCTTGGACGCACTGGATGCTAAGGCACTTGAATCCTTGGTAGATGCATTTCATTCAACCTATGAAAAAGGAGGAAACATATACACCATGGGCAATGGAGGCTCTGGTGCATCTGCATCCCATGCGGCTGGTGATTTCTTAAAAGGGGCAAGCTATGGTTTAGATAAGCGCTTCAGGATGATTTGTTTGAACGATAACTTACCTTCCATGATGGCAATAGCAAATGATATTGGCTGGGAAAGCATCTTTGTAGAGCCATTGAAGAATTTCCTTTCTTCCAATGACTTAGTCATAGGGATCAGCGGTTCAGGTAATAGTAAAAACGTGGTTAATGCAATTGAATATGCCAACGAACAAGGTGCAACCACTGTTGCAATGAGCGGTTTCAAAGGAGGCAAAATATCTCAAATAGCAACCATTGATGTTCATGCTCCAGTTATGGATATGGAGGTAACTGAAGATGTTCACATGGTGATATTCAATATTGTCAAAAAGCAAATGATGGCTCGATTGATGGGGGATAATCCATCTATGGGAGATACCTACGATCAAAGAGTTGGTTAATGAATCGGTTTGCGCTTATAGGTGCTGCTGGCTACATTGCACCCAAACATCTCAAAGCAATCGCTGATGTAGGCGGGGAGTTGATTGCAGCATATGATCCCAGTGATAGTGTGGGACATTTGGACACCTATTTTCCTAAAGCTTCATTTTTTACAGAATTTGAACGTTTTGACCGTCATCTGAGTAAGTTACGAGACTTGGGAAAGGGTGTAAATTATATCAGCGTATGTTCGCCTAATTATTTGCACGATAGTCACATTAGATACGCCTTAAGAACTGGTGCTCATTGTATCTGTGAGAAACCTTTAACACTACGTCCATGGAATATTAAAGGTTTAACAAAAGATAGTCAAAATTCTGGAAATCAAATATTTACAATTCTACAATTGCGTTTACATCAAAATGTAATTGCACTGAAAAAGCGGGTTGAAGATAAATTGAAGGAAAACCCCGAATATGTCTTTGACGTGGATTTGACCTATATAACTTCTCGCGGTAATTGGTACTATGCCTCGTGGAAAGGTGATGAATCTAAGAGTGGGGGAATTGCTATGAATATAGGTGTACATTTTTTTGATATGCTGCAATGGATTTTTGGCCGAATTGAGGATCATCAAGTGTATGTGCGTTCCCATGATCGTGCTTCCGGAACTATGTATTTTAAGAATGCAAAGGTTCGTTGGTTTTTGAGTATCAATGCTGAAACATTACCAATTGAAATAAGGCAAAAAACTTCACAAGTTCATCGTTCCTTGAGTTTTGATACTTGGTCTTTCGACTTTACAGATGGTTTTTCAGAGTTACATAGCGATTCATACCGGCACATACTTGATGGTAAAGGATATTCTGAAGAAGATGCGGAGCCAGCAATTCGCATGGTTCATCAGATACGAGAGGCTAAATTGAGTCCTATTGCTAAGGACGCCCATGAGTTGGCATTTCTGCCGTTATCACCCCATCCTTTTTATTCTTAGATTTCGTGTTTTAAACACTTGTTAATCAGTTTATTATTAGAATAGCTAATAGTTATTCACACTCGTTTTATTTGGTCGATGCATTTGTTAGCTTTGAGTATTCGGCTTAGCTAATTGACCTTATATGTTTTTAATTTTTGACACTGAGACTACAGGTCTTCCTAAAGATTGGAATGCGCCAATAACGGATTTAGATAATTGGCCTCGTGTTGTTCAGTTAGCATGGCAAATTCACGATAGTGAGGGCAAATTAATTGAGGTACAAGATCATATTATCTACCCAGATGGTTTTGATATTCCGTTCAACTCAACCAAGATTCATGGTATATCCACGGAGCGCGCGCGAAATGAAGGTAAACCGCTCAGTGAAGTTTTATCTCTTTTTGAATCGTCATTAGAGTTATGTGAATTTGTCGTTGGTCACAATGTGAACTTTGATTTAAATGTTACTGGTTGTGAGTTTTATCGTATATCCGATCATAATCCTTTGGAGCTAAAGATATCATTGGATTCTTGTACGGAAACTACAGCTGGCCTTTGTCAATTACCCGGCGGAAGAGGCGGACGTTTCAAACTTCCAAAATTGGAAGAGTTGTATGAATTTCTTTTCAAAGAGGGTTTCGCAGAGGCGCATAACGCAGCTTTTGATGTAGAAGCTACTGCGAGAGTCTTCTTGGAATTACTCCGATTAAATGTCATTACGGCTGAAAGCATTGGAAAGGATGCAGCTTTTTTGAGTCGATTTAAATCTGCAAACCCTTCAATCATTCAACCAATAGGATTAGCAGTAGAGGAAGCCAAAAGTAAACGCGCTGAAGGCCTTCACAATAAAAAGGGAAAAACGGCTATCTCAACTCCAGATAAGCCGGCGTTGCACGCGGCGGATGTAGATTTTGCGCATTTGCATAACCATACCCAGTTTTCTGTACTTCAAGCGACCACGGGTGTTAGCGATTTAGTTAACGCTGCGGTTGAAAATGGACATGCAGGAGTTGCTATCACGGATCTTGGCAACCTCATGGGGGCTTTCCATTTTAATAAGGCCGTTATGAATGTCTCCGGAAATAGGGAGGCGTATGAGCATAATGTAAAAGTAAAGTCAGGAGAAATTAACGAGCCCCTTAAAGAGTATCCATTCGTTGGTGTAATCGGTTGTGAATTTTACGTTTGCGAGGATCGATTAGACCGTACTAAAAAGGACGACGGTTATCAAATTGTTATCCTTGCAAAGAATAAAAACGGTTACCATAATCTTGCTAAGTTGAGCAGTGAGGGAATGCTCAATGGTTTCTACTACGTTCCAAGAATCGATAAAAAGGTATTACTTGAGCACAAAGATGACCTAATCGTTTTAAGCGGTGGGCTTCGTGGAGAAATTCAGCACTTGTATTTGAATGTAGGTGAAGCTCAGTCGCGCCAAGCTCTAGAATGGTGGCTAAAGCACTTCGGTTCAGATTTCTATCTAGAGCTTAATCGTCATGGACTAGAGGAGGAGGACCATGTCAATGTGCAATTACTGGAATATGCCAAAGAGTATGGGATCAAATACATAGCAGCAAATAGTTCCTTTTACCTCACACAAGAAAATGCCGAAGCGCACGATATTTTACTCTGCGTTAAAGAGGGTGCCCAAAAGAGTACACCAATTGGTCGCGGAAGAGGCTTTAGATATGGTTTTCCAAATCAGGAATTCTATTTTAAGAGCAAAGAAGAAATGGTAGAATTGTTCGCGGAATTACCGGAGGCATTGAGTACTACCAAAGAAATCTTAGATAAGGTAGAATTGTATCCATTGGAGCGAAATGTACTGCTTCCTGAATTTGATATTCCGGAACAATTTCAAGATGAAAAAGATGACTCAGATGGTGGACAGCGTGGGGAAAATGCATACTTGCGTCATTTAACCTATGAAGGAGCTAAGAGAAGGTATGAAATGCTTACCACTGAGATTGAGGAGCGACTTGACTTTGAACTAGATACCATTGCGAGGACAGGTTATCCTGGCTACTTCTTGATTGTACAAGATTTTTGTGAGGCTGCCCGTCAAATGGGAGTTAGTGTTGGGCCTGGGAGAGGTTCTGCAGCAGGTTCCGCAGTGGCGTATTGTACTGGAATAACGAATATTGATCCCATCAAATACGAATTGCTTTTTGAGCGTTTTTTGAATCCTGAACGTGTTTCACTGCCCGATATTGATATTGATTTTGATGATGAAGGCCGCGATAAGGTAATCAAGTATGTAATTGATAAATATGGTGCTCCTCAAGTCGCACAAATCATTACCTACGGTACCATGGCTGCTAAGAGTTCAATTCGTGATGCAGGAAGGGTTTTGGAATTGCCGCTGCCTGATACGGATCGTATAGCAAAGTTGATTCCTGATATGACCAAGCTCAAGAAGATATGGGCCTTGGATGATAAAGAAATCAAAAGCAAGTTTAATTCGGACGAAGCCAGCTTAGTCAAGCATCTGAAAGAACTTGCGGAAGGAGAGGGAAAGGAGGCTATGACTATCCAACAAGCACGCGTATTGGAAGGATCAGTTAGAAATACGGGTATTCATGCTTGTGGAGTCATCATTACACCAAGTGACATCCGGGAATTGGTCCCTGTTGCTCGTGCAAAAGACAGCGAGATGTGGTGTACACAATTTGACAACTCTGTGGTGGAAGAAGCCGGTTTGCTCAAGATGGATTTCTTAGGCCTTAGAACGCTGACGATTATAAAAGAAGCCTGCAGATTAGTAAAGCAACGTCACGGTGTGGAACTAGACCCTGATAACTTTCCTTTAGATGATAAGAAGACGTACGAGCTATTTCAACGTGGTGAAACGGTTGGAATATTTCAATATGAAAGTGCAGGTATGCAGAAATACCTGAAGGAGTTAGAACCCACTGAATTTGCAGACTTGATAGCTATGAACGCGCTGTATAGACCTGGCCCGTTGGAATATATCCCGGAATTTATTAGTAGAAAGCACGGACGAAAAGAGATTACCTATGATCTGGAAGCTATGGAGAGTAGGCTTAAAGAAACTTATGGAATTACGGTCTATCAGGAGCAGGTAATGCTTCTGTCTCAGGAGTTGGCTGGGTTTACTAAGGGACAAGCAGATATTCTTCGAAAGGGTATGGGTAAGAAGAAAAAGGACATCATTGACATGTTAAAACCCATGTTCTTAGATGGCGGTGAGCAAAGGGGACATGATAGAGAGATTCTTGAAAAGGTCTGGAAAGACTGGGAGGCATTTGCTTCATATGCATTTAATAAATCTCATTCAACTTGTTATGCATGGGTAGCGTATCAGACAGCATACATTAAAGCAAATTATCCTGCTGAATTCATGGCTTCTAACATGTCAAATAAAATGTCGGACTTGAAAGAAGTAACTAACCTCATGGAGGAATGCCGTCGCATTGGCGTTCCTGTATTAGGCCCTTCCGTGAATGAGAGCCTACTTCGCTTCAGTGTCAATAAACAGGGCGCTATTCGTTTTGGCATGGGGGGAATGAAAGGAGTAGGAGAGAACGCGGTTCGCGAGATTATTTCTAAAAGAGAAGAAGGAGGAAACTTTAAAAATCTATTTGATTTATTAGACAGGATTGACCTTCGTCAAGCGAATAGAAAAACCATAGAATGTTTGATACTTGGTGGTGCCATGGATGAATTTCCAAATACGCATAGAGCCATGTATTTTACTGAAGAAGAGGGTGGTCGAACATTTGTGGAGAAAGCAATAAAGTACGTTCAGAAAAAGAAACATGATGCAGAAAGTGCACAGGCTTCTCTTTTTGGTGAAGGATCAAATGAAGAATTACCACCTCCCAAAATGCCTGAAATTTCAGAATGGCCAAAGATTGTTGCATTAAAAAAGGAAAAGGAAATAAATGGCATGTACCTCAGTTCTCATCCTTTAGAGGATTTTAGAACTGAAATTCAATATTTCTGTACAGCAGAGATAGGCAGATTGAATCTTCCCAATAGTATTTTAGGAAGAGACGTATTTGTTGCTGGAATCGTAACGGATGTAGAACATAAAATTTCTAAGGTAGGAAAAGGGTATGGGTACTTTCGTGTTGAAGATTTTAAGGGCGATTACCAATTTCGAGTCTTTGGCAATGACTATTTAAAATTCAAACACTTCTTTGAAAACGAACAATTACTTTTCATTAAGGCACGAGCTAAAAAATACAATCAGAGACAAGGTGAAGAAATATTAGAACGCTTGAAAATTGATATCATAGAGATCAAGTTGTTGCAAGATTTACTGGAAGAACAAAGCAAGTTGCTCGAAATCAAATTAGATTTGGCTTCTCTAGATTCTAAACTGGTGGATACAATTCATCATTTATTGGAACAGTATCCAGGTAAAAAGCGTGTGAAATTGCATATTGTAGATCTTGATGAAGACTTAGATGTAAAGCTACCGGTGAATGGCAGGAAAGTGAGTATCAATAGGGATTTACTGCTTGCTTTAGAACAGCATCCTTTGCTTTATCCTAAAATTAGTAGTTGATGAAATCCTTAAAAGTCTTGTTATTGTTGCTTCTTTCTCATTGGTCTTTTGGCCAAGTTAATTGCATCACAACTCCTGATCAATTGGGTCCCTATTTTGTTGCCGGAGCGCCCAAAATTATCAACGATACTTTGGTACCTGGGATTATAAACCCTTCGCGTGCTCTTGAGTTGACTTTCTATGTGAGCTATAACTGTGATACCGTGAATCTTGATACATTACCGAGTACGTATACCATCCAGTTATGGCATACGAATGATGCAGGTGCATACAGTAATGTGGGTGGAAACCCAAACTCTTTTGATTACAGGGGAGAATTAGAATTAACAGGGTATACCACAACTTTACATACCACCTTACCGGGTATCTATCCAAACAGGCCTGCTCATATACACATTAAAGGATACCTAAATAATGCTTGGTTTACAGATACACTTGTTACTCAGCTTTATTTTCAAGGTGATTCACTAATTCCTTTTGATGTGGCTTCAAATATGCCCGAAAGGTGGATTTATTTGGATACGCTGCAAAATGGAGGATACAAAGGAGCATTTGCTTTTGGCTTAAGCTATCTCGTTGATATTAAAGAAGAAAATGGTGCAATTGAAAATGTGTATCCTAATCCAACTACTGGAGAACTAAAGATTACCATGAAGTCAGCAGATGATTTGAAAATTTACAATTCATTGGGCCAACTGATGGTGGAGCAGCGCGTTTACCAGGGTGATAATCATTTGAGCCTTCAGCACTTGCCAAGAGGTATTTATTTTCTTCGGAGCAATTCGCAAGTTTTCAAAATAACTTTGAATTAACATTTAGGTGTATTTCATGTGGAAAACATAGATGACCTTATAGGCGAAGGCTATAGGTTCTCAAAGTAAATTGGTCTTACTTTTGATACACACAAAGAAATTTAATTAGATATGGCTCTCGAAATAACAGAAGCAAATTTTGAAGAAGTAGTAATGAAGTCTGATAAGCCAGTTTTGGTCGATTTTTGGGCGGAGTGGTGCGGTCCTTGCCGAATGGTTGGACCCGTAGTAGATGAATTGGCCGGTGAATACGAAGGCAAAGCAGTAGTAGGTAAACTTAATGTAGATACTGAAGGCGCTGTAGCTCAACAGTTCGGTGTTCGTAACATCCCAACATTATTGGTCTTCAAGAATGGTGAAATAGTAGACAAGCAAGTAGGTGCTACGAGTAAGCAAGTTCTTGCTGCTAAGTTAGATGGTGCTATGTAAAATTTGACATGAAAAATTTTAAACCCCCAAAGGCTTTGCTTTTGGGGGTTTTTATTTCTACAGATATTGAAAAAAGTTCGCAATTTAAAGAACAGGGTATAACTGAAAATTCTCAACATTTATAGAATGTTCTTTTCGATTAGGTCAATTTGATAGTAGTGGCAATAATGCCCTAATAAATCCTAATCGTTATGAGAAAACCCCATTTTATAAGGATTCTATTGATCCTTATCTTGATTCCACTTCTTCCAAAAGCGCAAAGCGTCGATTCGGTGAAGTATATGTATGAAGCTTTACCCGACACCTTATTTCCAGAAGGCTTTCTTCATGATCAAAGTTTCTTGAGCATTCTTAATAAAGGTTCTGATTATGAGCTACAAAGTTTTAACGGTACACTACCGGGTAAAATAGTCAAGGGTCGATATTCGGAGGTGATTTACAATGACCTTCTATTGAGTCAAAGGTTAAAAAACGGTCTCTTGTTTGGTAGTCAAAAACCGCACTTAAAACCATGGGATGAATTTGAACGGCAGAGCATGGCCAATGATACTTTAGGCGTTGATGTAAGCCTGTATTTGAATTGG
Source organism: Bacteroidota bacterium (assembly GCA_003023665.1). Lineage (GTDB taxonomy): Bacteria > Bacteroidota > Bacteroidia > Flavobacteriales > Schleiferiaceae > UBA10364. The sequence goes on along the minus strand of PXYR01000015.1, from coordinate 3,869 downwards.
TTTAAAGTCCATGAATTAGATACTAATTCCCTTGTAAATGGCTGGCTTTTTCATAATGGAAATCAAGTGGTTACCATGCCTCCAAACCTTTGGTTAGATGAAAACCATCAAATTTTATGGAATACACCAAGCCCAATAGATAGCGCTTTGAGGGCTGTAAAGGATTTTACAGTTTTTTTTGGCGGAACAAATAATTCAGGAGAATATGTATCGAGCAATAAGGTTAAATTAACATTTGCCCTTCAAGATTACTTGGTTCAAACCAATGAAATTCTTCCTAGTAAAATTTATGTTGACTTAGATGATGGTCAAGGCTTCAGGGATGTGACCCTAAATCAGAAAATAACCACAACATACTCCACAACTTCTCAAGCCAGAGAGTTGGTTCTTAAGGAACTTCGAATTCGAATAAATACTCAAACAGGCCCGCTTCAAACCAGATTTAAATTCCCAGTCATATTCAATGCTGAAACTCCAGATGATGTCTTTTATACTGAAAATATGCCTTCACCGCCATGCTTTCAGACGTATTCTCCTAAACATGAGGCCAAAATCAGCATAAGATATGCGGACAAAGGAATAGGTCTGCAAAAGCCATTGATTTTGGTTGAAGGATTTGAGTCCGCCAAAAGAAAATACGGAAACATTACTTATGAGGGATTAGCATCTGGGATCATTTTAAACGAGAATAACGAGCGTATTCATCAAGGCATGGAAAAGCTTGCATGGTTATACGATTCATTGCATTTGGCGGGCTATGATATTGTTCATGTAGATTTTGAGCAAAGCAAGCAAAGCATTCATGACAATGTACAAAGTCTAATGAGGGCTTTGAATTGGGTATATAAAGAGCAAGCTCGCGAACCGGGCATAATTGTGGGAGCTTCTATGGGAGGATTAATTGCGAGAGCTGCATTATTAGAGTTAGAACGTAATAATTGTTGCTTAAACATTAGTGGCTATGGAACATTTGATACGCCACATGATGGAGCTTTTATTCCCCTTGGCATTCAAATGGGGGCGAAGAGATTGCAAGAATTGACTACAATTTTTGGTTTTTCACTCATTTCTTCTTGGAAGGATGCAATTAATTCTCCGGCTGCAAGAGAGATACTGATTGATCATCTTGATCCTTCTGCTAAAATTAATAGGCAGGAGTCTCTTCAATTTTTTGATGGAGCACAACCGCAAACTATGCGACGATTTGCCATTTCAAACGGTTCGGATATGGCCCTTTCTGCGCCTTTAGCTGATGTAGATGATCGGATTGCTAAATGGGGAAAAACACAGCAACTTACCTTCAAACACAGGGTAAATGCAGATTTAGACACGATAAAGTATAATACCCGTGGTGGAGATAAAAAGAGTATTCTAAAATACGGTGCAGCGATTGAAGGAATTCCAAGTACCAGTAATTATTTATATAAAGGGAGCGGCATTTTAAGTCAGTTGTTTACTAGCTTAAAAATTCATTTAATAAGTGGAACCGGTGCAAGAATGGCCAAGTGGGCAAAATACAGCTCGATAGCTCCTGGCATTTCACAAGCAAAAGCAGATAAGGCCACCATGTATATTCAAGGTCGAACCAATCGACTCCTCTCTGGGGTTCATCAGCAAATAATGAATAAAACTACCGTCCTCTTTAAAAATAGCTCTCAATCAAATTTAGTAGAGGTTTCGGGTTCATCATCTAATTCAGCGACCGCTTTTACAGATTTATGGGGCGCAACAATTTTTAGTCCGAATCATACATTTATTCCTGCATATAGTGCACTCAACGTAGGGTCAAGCCACGCTTATAATTCCTTTAGGGGAATGATGGATTTGATACCATTTCATACCTATATAAGCCCAGGATTGATGGATGACATTTCTGCGCCAAACCAAGAACACATTTATACAGATGAAGACATTATTCAATTCGCACTCCGCTCACTTGATGGCATTCATCAGGAAATTGGTGCTAATGGAAAGTTGAATGGCGTATTCAATATAGCCAAGGAGAACAATATGTTTAGTGAATATCCTTCGCATATAGAACAGCTGAAAATTGAATCATCAGCCAAACTGTCTGTAGGTTGTCAAGGGTTTATTGGGAAATCCGCTAACCTAATTGCAGATACTAGGCAAAACATTGAGGTTTTTGTGGGAAACGGTTGTTTGTCTGGTATACTTGATGTCAGTGGAAGTTTAGAAATTGGAGATGATCCTTTGAATCAATCTATACTCCGGGTTAATAGTGGAAGCTCATTGATATTAAGAAAGAATAGTTTACTTGAGATTGGTCCAAATAGCCAATTAATCATTGAAAAAGGAGCAGAGTTTATAATTGAACAAGGTGCTCAAATTGAATGGGAGGATGGACAGATAATAATAAGGGGTACTCTAGAATTAATTCAACAAGCTCATTTCAATCCAAAGGGTTTTGGATTGTTGATTTTTGAAGAAGTAGGTCGTATAATTTCTGGGTCTAATGCACAATTTACTCTTAACTCTTCTTCACTTCAAGTTAAGAACAATGTTATTATTCCCTCGACAATTCAAGAGGTAAGCATAGATGATTGTAATATCACCTTATATGATAAAGGAGGCCTCCAGTCTCATTCAAAGTTGGTTCTACAAAATTCAAAAGTTCAGTATGATGGCCCAAAACAATGGGAAGGTTTGAAGGTCGTTTCAAATACTGCATATATATTACATACAGAATTCGTGGGAGGTGATCCCGCACTGTATTTAGGGTTAAATGCTACGGTGAATATTGAACATTGTCATTTTAGGAATGCGCGAAAAGGGTTGAAATGTATGGGTACGCCGGTCAAGTTTCTTTCAAACACGTTCACTGCATGTGACAAAGGCGCTTACTTTAAAAGTCAGAATTTTACTATTGAACGAAACTTGTTTCATGGCTGCGATCAAGGTCTAACCTGTTTGGGTCGAACGAAGAGCACAGCGTTTCGCATGTTAAGAAATGTATTTACCTCGAATACCGTGTATGGCTCAAGAATTAAAGATGCAAATGTTCGAATGGAATGTAACGATTGGAGTTATAATAATATCGGTCATAAGCAGCAGAACGGTTCATTGAGTCTGGGTTCTTATGCAGGTAATACTTTTATAACCAATAATATAGGAGTAAAATTTGAAGAATTAGCGTCGCTATCTCTGAATTTAGGTCACAATCAGTTTTCAAATAATTCCAAGTTTGATCTTCAAGGCATGTTTTCGTCCACGGCAATAGTTCCCCATAATGGAGGACATCATTTTGTATCAGCCGATTATAATAGCTTTTCTAATTCATATTCTACAGATATGTATTTAGGTCGTTCCAAGGTGTATCCTATAAAATCCCAAAACACTCCACCTACAGCATACATATGCCCGTCTAAGGGTCCAGGTAAAATACCACATGACCTCATTGGACCAAATCGTGAAACCAGCCTAATAATATATCCCAATCCAAGTAAGAATCCTTCAATGACAGTCCTTTATCCTCCCACAGAGAAGGATGGAACACTCGAAATTTTTAATAGCTCTGGCCATTTGATGTTGACTCGGCAACTTCCATCAGGATCAAATAAAGCTGTTATTGATGTTGATTTTGTATCAGGCACCTACATCGTTAAACTTATTACAGCGGATTGGATAGAATCCTCCTTATGGGTGTTGTTGTAATATAGATAGCGATCATACGTTTTATAATCCCCTTGGTAAAATGGGCCAAGGGGATTTCAGCGTTAAAGTTTTTTGCCTCATTCATATGCTGTAATTTGCATCTATATGATTAATGAAAATTTCTTTTGAATTATAATTCATCAAATATGTTCAGCCTATTTCACAATGGTGTTGTCGTTCTAAAATGAAAGTAGCCA
>PXYR01000111.1 GCA_003023665.1 Bacteroidota bacterium | reverse complement strand
TTACGTTATGGGGTGTGGCTACGCTTGTTTTCTTCCTTTTTACCATTGTTCCCGGAGACAGCGCTCAGATGATGCTTGGGAAAAGAGAGGACCCAGAGGCTCTTGCTGCTGTGCGTGCAAAGTACGGATTGGATAAACCCGTAGTGGTTCAATACGTCAATTACCTAGGTAGAATTCTTCCATTTGATACGGAGGACGGTTTCCGGTTTGCGACACCCAATCTTGGGGAGAGTTTTCAGCGTCAAGGTCAAAGCGTTAGTACGCTCATTGGAGCAACGTTTCCCAACACGGCATTATTGGCTGCTACTTCAATTGGAATTGCCGTGATTGTTGGCGTCTTTCTAGGAGTTATTGCCGCATACCATGAAGGCAGTTGGCTGGACGGCACGCTCACCACTTTAAGTTCGCTAGGAATGAGTCTTCCCTCTTTTTTTACCGCCGTTCTCATGGCTTGGATTTTTGCCTATGTATTGGGTCCTTGGACTGGACTTAATTTGACGGGTTCCTTGTATGCAGTTGACGACTACAGTGGCGAAAGATACTTGCAGCTAAAAAATCTAATTCTTCCTGCCTTAACCTTGGGCATTCGCCCTGTTGGCGTGATAGTTCAGTTAACACGAAAGAGCGTTCTAGAGATTAATGCAATGGATTTTGTACGCACCGCAAGAGCCAAAGGAGTTCCGGAGAGAAGGGTTTTGTTACGACATATTTTGCCGGTTGCGAGCAATCCAATAATTACTACCGTAAGCGGATGGTTTGCATCCTTACTGGCAGGTGCAGTTTTCGTAGAGATAATTTTTGGTTGGAACGGTATGGGAAAACTATTGGTAGAAGCATTAAATACACGAGATTTGCCGGTGACTATGGGATGCGTTTTGGTCATAGCAGCAGTCTTTGTGATCATAACCACATTAGTAGATATTGCCTATGCCATTTTGGATCCAAGAGTAAGGGCAGAATTATTTTAAAACACACATCAAAAACAACTGAATAATGAGACGTAGAATCGTAGCTGGAAATTGGAAAATGAATACAACCTACGCAGAGGCCATGGACCTTGTTGAGGGGCTTAAGAATGCTTTAACACAGGAGGTAGTAGGAGATACAGGCGTTATCATCACACCTCCTTCTGTGTACTTAAGTGATGTTGTAGGTGCATTGGTTGATAATGAATTTATTGCTGTGGCCGCGCAGAATGTACATGAGAAAGACAACGGTGCTTTTACAGGTGAAATAAGTGCTCCTATGCTTTCAAGCTTAGATGTGGACGCCATTATCATAGGACACAGTGAACGTCGTCAGTATTTTGGTGAATCTAACGAAAGTTGTAAAGTAAAGATTGGCCAGGCCCTGAACAATGAGCTTGCAGCAATCTATTGCATTGGTGAGACCTTAGAAGAGCGTCAATCAGGCAATTTCATGGAGGTGATTCTTAATCAATGTGCGGAAGGTCTAGAAGGCTTCATAGCAGATGATATGGATAATATAATATTGGCTTACGAACCCGTTTGGGCCATAGGAACTGGAGAGGTAGCCACCCCTGAGCAGGCTCAAGAGGTTCATGCGGGAATTCGTGCTTGGCTTGCGGAACGCTTTGATGCGGAAACCGCTGAAAATGTATCTGTGCTTTATGGAGGTTCATGTAAGCCTGGAAATGCGGCAGAATTATTTGCGCAACCAGATATTGACGGTGGGTTGATTGGAGGTGCTTCCTTGAATGCTGAAGATTTCACGGGCATCATTAAGGCTAGAACAAACGCCTAACGTATGTCAGAGACTCCTATTTATATTGAAGTAGCTGTAAAAGTAGAGCCCTTGGAACCTTTTCGCGACCTTTTTATTGCTCAGCTTGGGGCTTTAGGTTTTGAGAGTTTTTCGGAAAATCAAGAAGGTTTTGAGGCGTATATCATCAAGCAAGATTTTGATAGGGAGTCACTCCAAGGAGCGCTTGAATGGGAAGGGGTAGCGTCAAGTTTCACGGTAAGTGAGATTGAACAAGTTAATTGGAATGCAGAATGGGAGAATAATTTTGACCCTATTGAGGTAGACGGTCGCGTGTATATTCGTGCTCCTTTTCATGAGGAGAAACCGGGATTTGAATACCCCATGCTCATAGAACCAAAGATGTCTTTTGGAACGGGACACCATCAAACTACTCATATGATGATACAGTGGCTTTTGGAAACGGACACTGCAGGGCATGAAGTTCTTGACATGGGTTGTGGAACTGGAATCCTGGGTATTCTCGCGGAAATGCGAGGGGCATCGCGCGTTCATGGTATAGATGTGGATACGTGGTGTATTGAAAACACTCTAGAAAATGCCCAGCGCAATCAATCAAAGATGACAGCAAGCCTTGGTGGGGCAGAGGCTATTAAAGGCACGTATGATACTATTTGTGCTAATATCAACTTAAACGTTTTGTTGGCAGACATGAAATCATATGTACACGCATTGAAAAAAGGCGGTACCATATTTTTTAGTGGATTTTATCAGGAGAATATTCCTGCTTTGCGCCAGGCGGCAGAAGAACAAGGTTTAAGTTATGTGGGCGTGAAAGAACGCGAGCAATGGCGTAGCATCAAAATGGTGAAGTAATGAAAAGATACGGATGGCTTGTGGCACTCTTGTTTTCGCTTCAAATGAGCGCGCAAAGGGTCGTTCGCTTTTCATCTGTAGAAGAATTCACGCAGGAATTCATAGAGCTTATCAAGCTTACAAAAGAAGATAAAGTTCTTTTTACAGACAGCTTACTTCCAAGTATTCAATACGCCATTGACGAAGAAACGCAAGAGCAATGGATCACCCTGTGCAACAACATGTTGCGTAAGAGGATAACGGAGCCTAATCTGTGGGAAGAACTCTTCCGAATTACCGAACATGTGAGTACCTATGAAGAATACGGTACGCTAAAAAATGTGCTCGTACATCTCAATACGTACATTAAATCCAATCCATCCGCACGAAGTAAGGACTATGTAGCCCAGCTATATGTCAACATCATCAAGCGAGCGTTTTATGACAACAATACCCTAATTTGGAAAGCTCCTTATAGCGAATGGTCCATGCAATTTGAGGACAATGAACTCTACTTCGTAATTGGGGAAGGAGATATCATTGGTCGATTCCGTGAGGACAGCACCATCATAATGGGGTCTACTGCAATTTTCTATCCGCGCAAGGGCCTTCTTGATGCCAAGGGCGGCATTGTTTTTTGGGGTAGAGTGGGCAAAAGCGAAGACGAAATTTATGGCGAATTGTCCAATTGGAATTTGGATACCCGCCAAGGCTATTTTAAGGCGGATTCAGCAATCCTTTACGCTCCAGAGCTGTATGGTGAGCCCTTAAAAGGTGTATTTGAAGAGCGATTGAGCGCTAGAGGCCAAAGAAATTCGCAATACCCCAAATTTGCTAGCTACAAGAATGATTTCCTGTTGCCAAATGTGTACCAAGAAGTTCATTTTAGAGGGGGACTAGGAGTAGTTGGCCCCAATTATTACGGACTCTCACCAGATAGCGCAATGGCCAAGGTCCAATTCACTTACAACAACGACACCATCATCACTTTAAGGAGTGGTAGATTTCTTTTCCGTGATTCTCTTTTGAGTTCTGGAAGGGTAGAGGTGACGGCTCATCTGGGAGAAGACAGTATTTATCATCCTTATTGTGAATTGCGGTTTGATCCCCGTTCAGGTCAAGTACGGATCATTCGTTACAAAACGGGACTGGGGCTGAGTTCTTGGACGGATACCTATCACAACATGGATATCAATGTTGATCAGCTTCTTTGGAATCAAGGAACGGCAAAAATCAACCTTCGCAATCTAAATTTAGGCTCGCAGCAAGCAGCGGTTTTTGAAAGCAAACAATATTTCCGCAATGCAAGGATGGAGCAGATTGCAGGATTGCAAAAAACGCATCCATTAGAAGAACTAAAAAACGCATCCTATGCGTTCGGCTATAATGACATGCCAGTAGCTGAACTCATCTATGCGCTCAGAATGGCAAAAGAGGAGGGAGAGCGCTTTCTATTTGAAATGTCCATACAAGGATTTGCAGAATTTGATGTTGACAAACAAACTATATCACTTACAGACCGATTATTTGAGTACCTCCTAAATTGGACAGGCGAGCGTGATTACGACGTTATCCAATTTATTTCAAGGATAGGTCAAGGAAGTAACGCGCAGATTTCCCTTCTTAATTATGATATGGATATTGCCGGTGTAGGAAGGATTGCGGTTAGTGATTCTCAGCAAGTAAATCTCTATCCACGGGGAGGAAGAATCACCATGAAGAAAGATGTTGACTTCATTTTTGACGGACGTATCAACGCAGGACTTTTCAATTATTGGGGTCAAGGGTATTCTTTTGATTATCAAGGGTTCAGGATAGATATGCCGCAGATAGATTCTATGCGATTTAAAGTTAGAGAATTCAATCCTCCACCAGGGGAGCGAGCAGCTCTGGTAGACGTACAGACGGTGCTTCAGGATCTGCAAGGCCAACTATTGATAGACCAACCCAACAACAAGAGCTCTAGAGAATTTTATCCGGAATACCCTATTTTCCAGGCACTGAATAGTTCTTTTGTGTATTACGATGATAGAAGGATTCATAATGGAATTTATGATAGATCTAGATTCTACATGGCCGTGGAGCCATTCACAATAGATAGTTTGGATAACACAACCACAGACGGTTTGCTGTTTGACGCCACCTTTCACAGTGCAGATATTTTCCCAGTATTTCCCCAACCTCTCAAGGTTATGCCTGATTATTCCCTGGGTTTCTCCACCATTTTACCGTCTATTCCCAATTATAAAGGAAAAGGAACCTTTGGTGGTCAGATTGAACTATCCAACAAAGGGCTTCATGCGGAAGGTCGTATAGCCTACTTGCAGAGTGTGACAGTAAGTCCGGATATTTTAATGTTTCCTGATGATGCCAGCGGTAGAGCTACCACATTTAATATTGAGGAAGGTTTTGCTGGCGAAGGTTATCCTGAAGCAATTGGAAGAAACAATCCTTTTCATTGGTTCCCCTACAAAGATTATTTGGATGCGAGCTCACGGGAAATTCCGTTTGAAATGTATGGCGCGGAGAATGTATTGGCAGAGGGTGATCTCACTTACGGTCCAACGGGGCTATTTGGGACAGGGGAAATTCGTTATTTAACTGCTAAACACAATAGTGCATATGAAGGCTATTCATTTTATAGAAGATCCTTTGAGAGTGCAGATCAAGATTTTAGGGTGAAGACAGCCTTAAGTGACGAGCAGTGGGCGTTTCAAATGCTGAGTAGTTCAGCGCATGTAGATTTTGAAAAACGTGAAGGCGTTTTTGATAAGAATGATCCGGCTAGTTTTATAGAGTTTCCTGCGAACCAGTATATGGCTTACATGGATCATGCGGAATGGCAAATTGATCAGGCCAAAGTTGATATTAAACACAACAAGGAAGATGAGGCTTATTTGGTTAGTACGCATCCTCTTCAAGACAGTCTTGACTTCAGTGCTGGGTTTGCACGATTTGATTTGTCCCCAAGTATTTTGGAGGCTTTTGAAGTCCCTGAAATAGA
>PXYR01000110.1:268-5645 GCA_003023665.1 Bacteroidota bacterium | reverse complement strand
AAATAGACCGTTCCAAAACCATCATTACCTTTGGTGGTGCATACAGCAATCACCTTCCAGCAGCGGCCCTTGCTGCCAAGTTGCACGAAATGAAAATCATTGGTATAGTAAGAGGAGAGGAGCTCAATTCAAAGAGTAATAGATTTTTAAAATACTGCAGTGAGCATGGTATGGAACTATACTTTATTTCTCGTTCTGAATATCGCGCGTTAAGAGAGAGAAATTGGCAAATTGGTGATGAGCTTGTCCAAAACATACCCAATCACCCCATTATACTTCCAGAGGGCGGCGCTGGAGGCCATACTATTGAAGGCTGTGCGGAAATTTGGCACGAGATCAAAAAAGAATGCTCACCAGACCATCTCATCATTTCATCGGGAACTGGGGCAACAGTTCTTGGCGTTTTATCGGCAATGTCACAAAATGAGAAAACAAAGGTACATGTTATCAGTGCGGTTCGTGGAGCAGAGCATGAAATGAATTCAGTATGCACAAATGCAGAAGCCAAAGGAATCGCAGTGAACTGGGTAAACGAGTCCTTTGGCGGCTTTGGAAAAACGACACTTGAATTACTTGCTGAATCTGAAAAATTTCAGTCTAAAACTGGGATTCAGCTTGATCGCAACTACAACGCAAAACTATGGTTTTGGCTAAAAAATCATCCACCTCAAGGCAAGGTAGTATGGATAAACACGGGTGGGTTTTAACATGAGGGTAATAGAATCTTTTATAAAATCCTTTCAATCTATAAAGTCTATAACTTTAGATTTCATGCATGTACTTAATAATAGGATGAGTCCAACAGGTTTTAAAGACATAGTTTGGTTTTTGGTAGCGCCAGCTTTTATAGTCGTAATCTTCACATTTGGCGTTTCTATTAATTCCATTTGCACTGCGAATCTTAAAAACTATAGGCTACGATGCTAAAGCTGAGAACTGCAATCCTGGTTTTAAGGTTACTGTGTTTAAAATTAGTAATGACACCCCTTCATTGGAATAGTTAGGAGGGCTATATGAGGTAGTATCTAAAGTCTTCTAAGTACCTCTTGCTCTACCTTGTCGCTATCCCAACACTCTTCAATACCTTCCATCGCTAAGATTTGCTCCATGATTTCGTCTTGACGTTCACCTTCTTCTTTAGCTTGCTGATAGGGTATGTTTGTGAATTTTACAAGCGTATAAAGAGGAGTCCATTTATCCGGATGGTTCGATTGCACTTTACGTTCAATTTTCTTGCGAAGCTGGAATTTAGGATCGGCAACTAAATCGCGCATTTCAATGAAATTCCTTAAGCTTAAATCAACAAGTGCATTTCCCGCTGGAACGCGAAGCTCCGTGTATTTCTCTAGAAGCTTTTTCATGTTGGAATGACCATATTCGTCTAAAAGTTCCAAGAATACGCGGACATCTTCTAAAGAGCCATTCATGCCCTCCCCGTAAAAAGGGACCGTAGCATGCGCGGCATCACCAATTAACATGGTATTCGTACCCCAGTGATACGGGTTACATCGAATACAAGCCAGAGCTGAGGTTGGATTGCTTTCCCATTGTTCTGCTAAATTTGGAATAAGCGGAATAGCATCTTTAAAATATTTTTGAAAATAGCGAATACCGTCTTCCCCTTTTGGAAGGTTGTCTAGTCCAAATTCACCGTCAAAAGGCGCAAATACAGTTCCGGTAAAGCCATTGTCCATATTGGCCAATCCCATGAGCATGAATTCTTGCCTAGGCCAAATGTGTAATGCATCAATATTTAGCTGGGGTAATCCATCCTGCGTTGCAGGGATGTGAACTTCCTTGTATCCGCTGTCTATAAATTCTTGGCTAAAGTTAAAACGTGGTTGCTTCATTAGAGCTCCACGAACCGATGAACCGGTGCCGTCTGCACCTACAATGAGATCAGCTGTATATGTATTAGACTGTTCCCCTTGCTGCATTTGGACTATGCCCTTATTAAAATCCACATGATGGCAGTTGGAATCAAAAGTTATGGTCACATTAGGCAATGCTTCGGCTAATTCTACCAGTTTTCTATTGAATTCACTTCTACTGATACTATGGATTGCTTTACCTTCAATGTTATAAGCGAAATAACTTTCGTTGCCTTCTAAATCATGAATTTGACGACCGTAGGCAGGGACAACAATTTCACGAATATCTTGCTCTATGCCCGCGTATTTAAGAGCTGTCCAGCCCCTATGACTTACAACAAGGTTAATAGACCTTCCGGATCCGTAATTGGATTTACGTGGATCTGGTCTTTTCTCAAATACCTGCACGCGATACCCTTTTTTGCCCATGGCATAAGCCATGTAGGATCCTGCTAACCCTGCGCCTACAATGATGATGTTTTTCATGCTCGGTTAGTGTTGAGGTAATTCATCAAGATTTGACCAAAAGCTCTAACGTCTTCAAAGCTATTGTACAATGGAACAGGTGCCATGCGTATAACATTGGGTTCTCTCCAATCTGCAATGACTCCTTGCTCCGTTAGATGATCAAATAGGGGCTTTCCATAACCGTGTACCAACAATGATAGCTGAGCACCACGCTCCTTTCTTGGAGTAATTATTTCAAAATTACTGACTGTTTCTATGGCGATAAATTCAAGTACCTCTTGAAGGTAGGCAGTTAGTTTCTCACTCTTGGTCCGTAAGTTATGAAAGCCAGCTTGTTCAAAAAGATCAAGGCTAGCTCTTAGGGGAGCCATGGCCATTACAGGGGCGTTTGAAAGTTGCCAGGCTTCTGCCGTAGGTATGGGCTTGAAGGTATCAGGCATTTCAAAACGAGTTTCTTTGTCATGCCCCCACCAGCCTTCGAATCGAGGGATTTCAGATTGCCCGTGATGACGCTCATGAATAAAATATCCTGCTGTGGCACCAGGGCCAGAGTTAATGTACTTGTAGTGACACCATGCAGCAAAATCCACATTCCAATCGTGCAATTGTAGTTCCACATTTCCTGCTCCATGGGCAAGATCCCATCCTACAATGATGCCTTTGGATTGTGCATGCGCAGTGAGGTTTTTCATATCCATGACTTGCCCTGTATAGTAATTTACGCCTCCAATCATCATCATGGCAATTTGGTCACCATATTGGTCTAATGCAGAGCGTATGTCTTCCTGATGTATGTGATGTTCACCATGGCGTGGACCAATTTCAATCAAATGTTCGCTTGGTTCTAGTCCATGAAACCTTAACTGAGATGCCAATGCATATTGATCAGAAGGGAATGCTTTGGCTTCGCAAAGAATTTTTGTCCTTTTACCTTTTGGTCGAAAAAAACTTACCATAAGTAAGTGAAGGTTATTCGTCAATGATCCCATCACGACCACCTCTTCAGGTTTTCCACCAACTATTTTAGCAAGACTTTCAGAGAAAAATTCATGGTATGGCATCCAAGGCCTTCTCGCATGGACGTGCCCTTCCACACCCCATTTTTTCCAATCTTCTAGCTCTTCGGTCATATACTTCTCAGCCAATTTGGGCATCAATCCTAGGCTATTCCCAGTAAAATACAAGGCCTGTTTGCCTGAAAAGACGGGGATATGAAAGTCTTTACGGTATTTTGCTAATGAGTCCTTTGAATCTAACTCCTGTGAATACGTTTTGTCAAGTACGTTCATGCTTCAAAAATCGGTGCTTAAAGGTAGGGTAAAAGGGTGATTAGCGCGAAAAGTAGCCAGGGCAGCCCTTCAATTAAAAAACTGTAGTATAAATCTCCTCGCTCCCCACGAGCCAAAAGGATGACCGTTCCAAATAACAGGTATACCGCAAAGGTGGATATCAAGGGCATTGCAAAAACAAGAACCTGCAGAGAAAAGCTCATCCAAATTGCACAATGAGCGACATAAATACTGCTTTTCGCTCCTATGATGTGCGGAAGTGTTTTAATGGAATGACTATCTAGTTTAACGTCTCTAACATCAAAAGGTATGGTAAGTGCCATAGTCCAAAAGAAACGCTCAATAAACAGCCAAATACCATTATCTCCGTTCCAGATAGCAGGTACATAGGCCGTAATAAATGCCCAAACTAATGAGATTACAAAAAGCTTTAATCCAGGTACGGAGCGCAACCCACCGCCTTTTTTTTTCAAAATCCAAGGAAGTGGATAGAGCAGGGCTATAGCAAAGCCCAAAAGATAATTTAGAAAGAGATTTTGTGAACCTATTCGAAAGAGCTCTAGAATACTAAAAGCCGCTCCACCAACTATACTTAGTTTGGTCAGATTGGGCATCTTAGAGCGCCAGGAGGTTATTTTGGACTTGCTACCATCTATGGAAGGACCTTCAAAATACCGTGCAAAACCGTAAACGACTAAAGTACCAGACGCGTTCAGTACGGCCAATGATGGCTTGAATGCGTTTACGGCCGTTTCTGTGATTTTGGTTAGCGCATATACAGCCCCAGCAACCCAGAAATTAGCGTATACAAAGAGGCGTAAAAACCCTACAAAATTGTTTATAAATCGGTTGAAACTTCTTCTCATTCTTAGGTGTTAAAAATACATCATGTAATTAACGTGTTTAGTACTTTTACACTCTAAAATAAACCCTCATATGAAGCGCAATTCATTTGCCTATCGCCATATCGGACCTAAAGCCGTTGACGTGGATCAAATGTTGTCCACTATTGGCCTAGACTCTATTGACACACTAATAGAACAAACGATTCCAAAAGCAATCCGAGCCAAAAAGGAGTTAGCTTTAAGTGAATCCATGACTGAAGCTGAATTTGGTGAACATATTGCAGCATTAGGTGAAATGAATTCGATATTCAAAACCTACATTGGGATGGGGTACCATCCGACTGTGCTTCCAGGGGTGATTCAGCGAAATATTTTGGAGAATCCAGGTTGGTATACGGCCTACACTCCTTATCAAGCTGAAATTGCACAAGGCAGATTGGAAGCTTTGATGAACTATCAAACCATGGTCGTAGACCTTACCGGTATGGAACTTGCCAATGCCTCTTTACTGGATGAAGCGACGGCAGTTGCCGAGGCTATGAGCATGTTCTACGGAGCCATGCCACGAAACAAGAAAAAAACTGGTGCTCATAAGTTCTTTGTCGACCAAAACACATTTCCACAGAGTATTGCGCTGCTAAAAACGAGAACAGAGCCTATCGAGGTTGAATTGGTTTTTGGTGATTATAAAAAGTTTGAACCTACGGAAGAATTCTTCGGTGCAATGGTTCAGTATCCTAATGCAGATGGCTCCATAGAAGATTACCGCGCTTTTGCTGCACAATGCAATCAGGCTGATATTCAGCTAGTAGTGGCTGCGGATTTGATGTCTTTAACATTATTAACTCCTCCAGGGGAGTGGGGTGCAGATGCAGTGGTGGGTACAACCCAACGTTTTGGTATT
>PXYR01000110.1:0-258 GCA_003023665.1 Bacteroidota bacterium | reverse complement strand
GTTGGGCTATGGTGGTCCTCATGCAGCATATTTTGCCACTAAAGAAATTTATAAACGTCACATCCCAGGCCGAATAATTGGTAGAACTATAGATACCGATGGCAATCCCGCGCTGCGTATGGCGTTACAGACTCGTGAGCAGCATATCAAAAGGGATAAGGCAACATCAAACATCTGTACCGCGCAGGTTTTACTTGCAGTCATGGCAGGAGCGTACGGGGTATATCATGGACCAGAAGGATTAATGGATATTGCCGA
>PXYR01000109.1 GCA_003023665.1 Bacteroidota bacterium | reverse complement strand
AGCATTTAATCAGGGAATAGGTGAAATCAGCAAGCCAATAAGGTCGCAATATGGTTACCACCTGATTAAAACCACAGATAGAAGACCGGAAAGTGGAACGGTACGTGTTCGTCAAATATTCTTTGCTGCTGGGGAAAGAGCTGATAAGGAGGAAAAAGCTCGTGCTCTTAGAAGTATCAATGAAATTCACCAAAGACTGGAAAATGGCGAGGATTTCATGGATCTTGTGACCTATAGTGAAGATAGAAAAACGAAGTCTAGAGGCGGGGAGATGCCTGAATTTGGGATTAATAAGATGATGCCTGCCTTTGAAATAGCGGCTTTTGAATTGCAACAACCAGGGGATTATTCGGGCCCAATTCAAACGAACATTGGCTGGCATGTTATTCAATTGATAGAAAAAAAACCACTGCCATCTTTTGAAAACCTAGAAAAGGAAATTTTGGCAAAAATTAAAAGAGATAATAGAAGCCAGCTAGGCGCTGCTAAATTTGTAAAGTCTTTGAAAATGGAGTATGACTTTACAGTCAATGAACGCGATTACAAAAGAGCGGTTGCCTTGGTGAATAAAGCGAGCTTTGCAAAAGGTAATTGGCAAATCCCTAAAGTGAGATATGATCGTGTAATTGCCACCTATGCGGATGAAGAACTGCTAATGTCAGAGCTGTTAGAATTTTGGTCTATGAATCAAAAACCTATGCAGGAGTCGTCCGTGAATGAATATTTACGATTGCTATTTGAGGTACACGCGAACGACAGAATCATTGGTTATGAGGATAGTCAACTTGAAAATAAATATCCAGAATTTAGAAACTTAGTTAGAGAATACCGAGAGGGTATTCTACTTTTTGATTTGACACAAGAAGTGGTTTGGGACAAAGCGGCCAAGGATAGTCTAGGTATTTATAATCATTATGAAAAAGTGAAGTTTGATTTCAGCTGGGAGGATAGAATTAGATATAAGCTTTGGGTTACCAGTGATGAAAAAATCGCAAAAAAGATCTACAAAAGAGCGGCGAATAATAAAATTGATAAACTCAAGAAATTATTGGAGGAGAATGAGGCACTTACCGTAGCGGTTTCAGAAGGCGTTGCAGAGCGGAAAGATGAAATTGTCTTCAATAACATTTGGGAAAAAGAACAAGGTGTATTCGGGCCAGTAGCTATAGGTGATGGCTTTGCTGTTTTACAGGTTTTTAACTTTATTCCTGCCAGTCCAAAGGCGCTCAATGAAGTCAAGGGTTTGGTTATTGCAAGTTATCAAAATGAGATTGAAAAGGCTTGGATTGCAGAGTTGAAAGAAAAATTTCCAGTGAGCATAAATAAAAAGGTTCGGGATAGTCTTTTCCAAGAGTTAGCTGACTAAAACATGCGCCATATACTACTTTTTTTGATTCTATTGCTCAGCTCTTGCAAGCATCAAACAAAGGGAAATGGTGATGTTATAGCCAGTTTAGACGGTAAGCTACTGTTATATGAGGATATAGCAAGCCAGCTGCCTAAACCGGGTGTTTTAAACAAGGCCGATAGCGTGGCTTTATTGCACACTATTGTGAGAAATTGGGCTAAGAATCAGTTGTTGGTAAAAGCCGCTGAATTCAATCTCAAAGAAGATTTATTGGATTTTGAAGAATTGGTGATTCAGTATAGAAATGATTTACTGAAACATGCTTACATTGAAAGGTTTGTTAGCGAAAATTTGGATACCAATGTGAGTGCCACGGAGATTAGTGAGTACTACGAAAAGAATTTGAGCAATTTTGAACTAAAGGAGAGTATAGTGCGTGCAAAGTTCACTGCAGCTCCACTTGAAGCACAGAAGGTTAATGAAGCAAAGCGCTGGTTCAAAAGCAATTACTACGAAGAAAAGTATTTAGATTGGATTGAAGTTTTTGCAACTGACCAAAGCGCGTATACTGATTCATCTTGGGTACCTTTAGATGAATTTCTTGCTGATATACCATTAGAGTCCGGTAACCCTTATAGTTATTTGAAAAGAACTCCAAGGTTTACCTGCGAGGACACTATGATGGTATATTTTGTAATCGTAAGTGAATTAAGGATTGAAAATAGTTATTCGCCATTGGAATATGTGCGGGAAAGTATAAGAAAGATGATTCTCAATAAACGTAGAATGGATTTAATTGAGAAAGTCGAAGAAAATATAATAGCAAATGCAATTGAAAAGGGCGATTTATACATTCATTAGTGTTTTAGGGTTTACAATATTAGCATTTGGTCAAGGCCAAACCGTGGATGGCGTGGTTGCAGTTGTAGGGGGAGATGTTATTCTCAAGAGCGAAGTGGATGAACAATATGATATGATGCGTCGTCAAAACTTTGGCGAGGACATTAACGAATGTGCTGTTTTTGAAGAATTACTCTTTCAGCGACTTTTGATCCACCATGCGGAAATTGATTCAGTGACTGTGGGGGAAGAAGAGGTTGAGGCAAATATGGATCGTCGTATCCAACAGTTGATTGCACAAATGGGTGATCAAAAGAAATTAGAGGAATTTTACGAAAAATCGGTTATTGAGATCAAAGAAGATATGCGAACGTTGGTACGCGATCAATTGACAGCTCAACGCATGCAAATGACGGTAGTTGAAGGTATTGAAGTAACTCCTTCAGAGGTGAGAGAGTTTTATGAAAATTTACCAACGGATAGCGTTCCTCTAATTTCTGAAGAAGCAGAATTGAGCCATATTGTGAAGTACCCCGAAATTTCAAAAGAAGCCGAGTCTGAGGTTATTGAAAAATTAAAGACCTTGAAAGAACGCATAGAGAACGGAAGCTCATTCTCTTCAATGGCTATACTTTATAGTGAAGATCCCGGATCAAATAAGAAGGGCGGTGAATATAAGGCCATTCAAAGAGGTGTTTTTGTAAAGGAGTTTGAAGCAGTTGCTTTCAACTTAAAGAAAGGTGAAATAAGCGACCCGTTTAAGAGTCAATTTGGTTATCACATAGTTCAACTCCTTGAAAAAAGAGGAGAAGAGCTGGACTTGCGCCATATTTTGATTAAACCAAAAATGACTCAGGCGAATTTAACTGAAGCCAAAAATTTCCTTGACAGCATTGCAGTGGCCATAAAAAATGGTGATATGACATTTGAGCAGGCTGCAAGAACGTATTCAGAAGATGAACAAACCAAATTTAATGGTGGTCAAATGAGTAATTTCCAAAGCGGTAATAACAGGTTTGAGGTGAGTAGTTTGGATAGAGGTTTGTTTTCATTGATCAACAATATGGATGAAGGCGAGCTTTCCGAAGCCAGTTTTTATCAAACACGTGACCAGAAGGAAGCTTTTAGAATTGTTCGTTTAGATAAGAAGTTTGAACCACATAAGGCAAATTTGGATATTGATTTTACAAGAATCAAGGGTTTTGCACTTCAAGAGAAACAGAATAGAATTGTAGAAGAATGGAAAGAGGAAAAATTGCTAGAAACCTACGTTAAGGTAAATTCCGGATACTATTCCTGTGAAAATAAATTGGCCAATTGGAACAGCAACAGAGATGACTGATCAAGAAGTAATACAAACATTAGAGTCGGCACCGGAAAAAGTTAAAAGGTTCAAAGGTGAAGTGGCTAAGTTAATAGTAGGACAAAATGAAGCTATTGAACTCATTACAATGTCCATACTTGTTGGAGGTCATAGTCTCTTGATTGGTGTTCCTGGACTTGCTAAAACTCTACTTGTCACCACAGTTAGTGAGGCCCTAGGTTTGAAATTTTCAAGAATTCAATTCACGCCTGATTTGATGCCAACGGATATAACAGGTACCGAGATTCTCAATAAAGACCGCATATTTGAGTTTAGAAAGGGACCTGTTTTTGCCAATGTGATTTTGGCAGATGAGATCAATAGAACGCCGCCTAAAACACAAGCTGCTTTATTAGAATCCATGCAGGAGAAACGCGTGAGTGTAGGGGGTATAACTTATGATTTGCCCAAACCTTTCTTTGTTTTGGCCACACAAAACCCAATTGAGCAGGAGGGGACTTACCCATTGCCGGAAGCACAACTGGATAGATTTTTATTCAATATTGCCGTTGGATATCCCACTCAATCGGAGGAAGAGGAAGTGGTTAGACAGACCACTATATCTAGGGAGGTTAAAATTAATGAGGTATTTACGGCAGAAGCTATTGGCAAACTCCAAGAGGCCCTGCGGAGATTACCTGTTGTTGATGAAACCATTCAATACGCTGTTGATCTTGTTAGAAAAACAAGACCAAATTCAGACAGTTGTCATCCAAAGGCTCAAGAATATTTGAATTGGGGAGCCGGACCTCGTGCTTCGCAGAACCTCATTTTGGCTGCCAAGGCAAAATCAATAATGGACGGACAGGGGTCACCTACAATATCACATGTCAAAGCCGTTGCTAAACCAATATTACGTCACAGAATTGTGATTAATTATAAGGCCAAGGCTGAAGGGCTATCTGCAGATGATATAATTGAACAGTTATTGTAGATTGTTAAACGGCGTTAAAACTTCATCTTTCAATCTTAGGGTATAGTACATTCGCTATATGTTAAGCCGACTTCTAGAGATCTTTAAGGCCAATTCAATCACTGCTGTACTTACCGCTGCGGTTCTTGGTGCTTTATTACTTCAGCTTAATTTGCTTTCAGGACAATTGGAGTTGCAACGTCAACAGTTTGAGCAACAAGTGGGTACTGCATCTACGAGTTTGAATGAACGCGTAAGATTGTATGTTAGAAGAAAGAGCATGGGGCGTTTCAAATCCTCAAATGCCAAGGATAGTACAGTCACTATAAATACTCCCATGGGTCAGACCACCTTGAGCTGGTATTCAGGACAGCAGAATTTTACCTCGGGTTTTGGAGATTCTTCCATGTTTAGCGGCTTTATTGATAATTTTCAAAATTCACTCCCTTGGGCCGCTCAGTTAACTGATTTGGAGATGGATAGCATTATTACAGCCCAGCTTAAAATCAACGGGGTAAGGACATCTCCAAAGTGGGCTATTGTTGAAAATGGCTATCTAAGTCAATTGGTCTCCGAAGATTTTGAACCCAACCAGACCACGTTTAATTATGTATTAGCGGAAAGTTTTTTTGGTCCGACTAGACAACTCCTGCTTTATTTCCCTTCGGAAAAGATATACTTGGCTAAAAGTGTTTATCTGTCTTTAATCGCTTCCCTTTTATTCTCAGCGGTTATTCTTGTAGCCTTTTTTGGGGTGCAGCGTCAAGGAAGAAAACAAAAACGATTAGCGCTCGTAAAGAGTGACTTCATAAATAATATGTCCCACGAGTTTAAAACACCCTTAGCTACCATAAACTTAGCAGTGGATGCATTAATGAAAAACGGTGAACAGATGACTTCAGCACAGATGCAGAGTTATTTGTCAATCGTAAAGAAGGAGAATAAGCGAATGAATGCGCAAATGGAATCGGTTCTTCAAATGTCTATGCTAGATAAGGAGGAATTGACACTTGACCGATCAACGATTGATATTTCAGTGGTACTCCAAGAAGCTGTAAATCATTTTAAGTTGACTGTTGAACAGCGGAATGGATGGATTGATCTGAATATTGCTCAAGGCAATTATGAATACTATGGAGACCGGACTCAATTTAAAAGTGCATTGACCAACCTGATTGATAATGCGGTGAAATACAGC
>PXYR01000108.1 GCA_003023665.1 Bacteroidota bacterium | reverse complement strand
GAAGTCATTGCAGTGTCATTAGCTGGATTGCTATCTACATTGGTTCCGTTGAGGTTAGACAACCAAGCTTCTACAGAATAGGCTCCGGAAGAGGAAGGAGTCCAACCTGCGCTTTGAGATAGTGTAGCAGAACCACCTGATCCAATATTTAGCGATGAAAGCATAGTAGTTGTAGGGGCAGCTCCATTGATACTTACGTTTAGGTCTGCACTAGAGATAGTTGCAGCTCCATTATTTACGAAGTCAGCGCTTATGGTAAAAGGTGCAGAAGTCAAAGCTAGGTAGTTACTTAAATTCACGCTTACACCTTGCATTTCATAGTCGGGTTGTACCCCTTGGATAAATCCATAGTGCGTATTGTCGGAACGGTCTGGTGCGTTGGTTGACCCACTGGTCACCCCAGTGATTTCATCCAAATTTGAAGCATCCACACGGACACCAATGTTTACACTACCTGTCCAACCGGCTGTACGCTGATCTACGATGTAGATGTTATTTGTGGTTTCTTCCAATACTACTGACCAGTAGGTCCAGTGAGAACCTGAAGTTCCCGTAGCACTGTAGGAAGAGAACAATACCCAATGTTGACGATTTGGTGCCGTGCCAAAAGTTTGTACGGCAACTTGATCGTTAGATCCTTGTCCATTTACACCTAGAATACATACAGAAGAATCTGGTACACTAGAGCTATTTAAGGCCGCAACATTTCCCGCACTGTTATTTGCAGGAGAAGCTACTTGAGAAAAAGTTACAATACCTGTGTTAGATACACGGTAAGAACTTACTGGATTACCGTTAAAAAGGAAAGTAAATGGAATAGTCTGCGCAGCTGTATACGTTCCTGCAGATTGAGCGGCTCCTAAGATAGGTGTCCAAGTTGCAGGTAAACCGCCACCAACGGGGTATTCTGCATCTTCCTGGTTAACATTGTTTGGATTGCCTGCTGCAGGCGAAAGGTGATAGTACTGAGCGAAAGCCATTGTACCTGTTAATACCACCATTGAAAGAGAGAGTAGTAATTTTTTCATACACATGTGATTAATAGTGCGATGAAGTTAAGTTAAATCTGTTAATCAACCCGAAGCTAAGGCCTATATTTGCAAGAGAACCCAAAACACAATTCACATGGCACAAAATTCTGCCACACTCATGGAATTAGAAGAGCGATACGGCGCTCACAATTATCATCCACTTCCTGTAGTGTTAGACAAAGGAGAAGGCGTCTACGTCTGGGACGTAGAAGGAAAGAAGTATTACGATTTCTTAAGTGCATATAGTGCGGTGAATCAAGGCCATTGCCATCCCAAAATTGTTGGTGCGCTAACCAATCAAGCACAAAAATTGACACTTACCTCGCGAGCCTTCTACAACAGCAAGCTTGGTGCGTATGAAAAGTACATGAGCCATACCTTTGGTTTTGATAAAATCCTGCCCATGAATTCGGGAGCAGAAGCTGTGGAGACTGCCATTAAAATTGCTCGTAAATGGGGATATGAAAAAAAGGGAGTATCAGAAAATGCGGGACTTATTGTGGTGTGTGAAGGCAATTTTCACGGTCGTACCACTACTATTATTTCTTTCTCTGATGACCAAGATGCTCGTAACAACTTTGGTCCCTATACCTCTGGGTTTATAAGCATACCATATAATGATATTGCCGCATTGAATTTTGCATTGATGAATGAGAATGTAGTTGGATTCTTAGTGGAACCCATCCAAGGTGAAGCAGGCGTAAACACTCCGTCCGACTCCTTCATGGCACAAGCGGCAGAATTATGCGCGGAACGCAATGTACTTTTAATCGCAGATGAAGTACAAACCGGTATTGCTAGAACGGGTTCCATGCTGGCCGTCTGTGGAAACTGTACCTGCGGGAATGTCTGTGAAAGACAATCAACATATTCCAAACCGGATATTTTAATCTTAGGTAAGGCACTTTCAGGGGGGGTATATCCTGTGAGCGCGGTGTTAGCTGATGATCCTGTAATGGAGGTGATTAAGCCCGGTCAACATGGATCTACTTTTGGGGGAAACCCCATTGCTGCAGAAGTCGCTATGGCCGCTCTTGAAGTGGTTAAAGAGGAGGGGCTTGCGCCGCACGCTAGAGCACTCGGTGAGTTTTTTAGATCTAAGATGAATGAGATTATTGAGGAAACTGACTTGGTAACTAAAGTCAGAGGAAAAGGGCTGCTGAACGCCATACTTATCAATGATACGCCAGAGAGTTCAACAGCATGGGACATATGCGTAGCACTAAAAGAAAACGGTCTTTTAGCTAAACCCACTCACGGAAATATAATACGTTTTGCACCTCCGTTAGTTATGACTCAAGACCAGATGGCAGATTGTGTAGCCATCATTCGCAAAACGCTTTTGGAATTCAAGAAGTAGATGAACCTGCGTAAGCTGTTCTTTCCTTTGGATAAAAGCTCAAGACACCAACCAGCAATGGATGGTTTACGGGGCTTGGCGGTACTTTTTGTGCTTGTAGCACACGCCATTAATCAAGGGTTACTCACTGTGCCAGAAGGAACATTTGTTTCTTTAGGTAAACTTGGTGTCTATCTCTTTTTTATCATTTCAGCTTACCTTTTGGATAAACAAATCATTCAAGTATTTCTGCGCGGTGAACAGGGTTGGTCCTATTGGCGCTATTACATCTCCAGGCGATTATTAAGAATATTTCCTCCGTTTATCGTAGCACTACTCGTGTTCCGTTTAATGAATGAGGCGGGTTATAAACTTGCCATTGGGCAGTGGTCAGATGTTTGGGGACACCTTATGCTGGGACAAGGAGACAGTATTTTTTGGTCGATCCCGGTGGAATTCTGTTACTATTTGGTCAGCCCATTATTGATTTTGTTTTGTGTCAAGGTTTTGAAGTTCAAATCGACTCAAACTATTGGGTTCTTATTTTTAATTGTCCTTGCCACCGTGTTGATTAATTCTTTCTGGGATTTGCCTAGATTCAGTACGTTGCGGTATTTAGGTATATTTTCTTTAGGTACAATGCTGGCTGCTTTTGAAACTTTAAAGCCAGCATCTTTTGTTCGTGTTTCACAGAGTATTTGGATGGCAGATGTGTTTAGAATAGCTGCGGGGATTCTTTTTGCCTTAATTGGTTATGGAGTGGATTTTGAAATCTCAAATCTTCATGTTCCACTCGGTATTCTATGGTGTGCCTTCCTCTTGGCTTCTTTTCACAAAGGGCTGTGGCGCTCATTTTTAAGTTTACGCGTCTTGCGATTTATTGGAAACATAAGCTATTCCCTTTATCTGTTTCATATACCTGTATTGCTCTGGATCAAAGGGTTCAACACAGGTGGAACAGTGCAATTGATACTGTTCTTTTTGGTATCCATAGCGCTAGCAGCAGTTATTCATGTATTGATTGAACGCCCCTTTCTTTCTTTGGTCAAAAGAGAGAAGAATTAACGGTATAATGCCATGAATAAAACCAAACTTTCTAAAGCAATTCAGGCCGCTTTTTCCAGTGGCCAGACTTACGAGCAATACTTTGCTATGAATACCTTAATGGCAAAGGAAGGCAGAACTACTGGGGTGCAAAAGCCCTCTTATATTGAATACACCAAACTTAGTGCTGCGCGTATGAGAAGGTGGAACAAGGTATACAAGCCTACTGCATCTTTTTTGGATACCATTAAATCAAAGGCACAACCGGGAGAAAAGTGGTTGGTCTTTAGCGAAACGTGGTGTGGAGATGCCGCACATAATTTACCCTTTATTGCCAAATGGGCCTCTCATGCAGGGATTGACTTGCGGATTATATTAAGAGATGAACATCCAGACCTCATGGATGAATTTTTGACCAATGGTGGCCGTTCAATTCCAAAATTTGTTCGATTAAATCATGAATTTACCGTTCTAGGATCTTGGGGCCCTCGTCCATCATTATTAATGGAAGCGCACGCTGAGTGGAAGAACCGGCCGGAATTCAATTATAAAGAATGGGTCCTATTTGCCCAAGATTGGTACAACAAAGACAAGGGCGCTGTCATAGAAAATGATTTTGAAGCATTGATGGATTGAACTATTTCAAACCGTTCTCTTTGAAGTTGATGTACATCTGCTCAAAGTTCTTGTAGACTCCCTCTAAAAAAGTATCGTTCAATGCCTCTTTAACCTTAGCGGGAGTAGGATGAGTATCCTTCATGAATTTATAGGCTTGCTTCATGGGGCCTGCCTCAAACTCAACTACGTGCCAGCGCTCCATGGCATAGATGGTAGTTTTGAATTGTTTGGTGTTCCATGATTCTACAATCCTCATAAGTCAATATGCATTTTTAGGTTAATCAATCTATTGGTCATGTAGTTAGGCACCGCGTATTGACCTGCAGCACTAATGTCTCTTACCCACAAATAGCTCACGGTGTTTCTAGCTTGTAAGAGATTGAAAATTTCTGCGCTTATCCAGATCTCTTCAAACTGTTCTGTCCATTTGCCTTGTAACACTTTAATGAAACCTATATCTGCTCTGCGGTAGGGAGGAGATCTAAAAACGCGTTCCCAAGGGTCACTAATTCCTTCTCCGGGACCGTCAGGACCAAATGGAAAGCCGCCGCCAACCATGAGAGTTAAGCTTAACCGGGTGGTTGGGTCATTGGGAAGATAATCTTGAAAGTAAACGGCAAAATTAAACCGCGTATCAGAAGGTCGGGGATGCCAGCCTTGAACAAAGTCCTCTACCGAACGCTCTTCTGCTTTGAATAAACTAAAGGTGAACCAACTGTCTGTTCCTTGAACAAATTCTCCATTGATGCGACTGTCAAAACCATAAACACGGCCTATTGCATTGTTTTGAGCACTGTATCTAATACGCACGTTTTCAACGTCATAGAGGTTTACTCTGTTGAGGTCTTTGTAGTACGTTTCAAAAGACCAAACAAACGGTCTGCCCCACAATTCAAAGTCTTTGTCTGTGCGAGCGGTCAAATGAATGGCATTTTGACTTTGAACCGCAGTGTTAAGCGCGCCGTCCTTTTGACGCATTTCCCTGTAGAAAGGGTATTGGTCGTATAAGCCCGCCGCTATAGTAAAGGTTCTCCCTTGTTGATTGGGTTTATAGTAGAGCCTAAATCTTGGACTTATTCGCAGTTCACCATTTAATTGGGCGTACTGACTTCGGAGTCCTGCATTATAGGTCCAGATACCTGCATCTGTAGCCCATTTTCCTTCCCAGTTTACAAATGCCTTGAACCGTGTATTGGTTAATACTTGGGTGGCACTAACGTGACTGTATAATTCAAGATTAGTAATTGGGGTGCTATATAATCTCCCGTCAACTACGCTGTCTAAAGTGTTTTCTCTATGTGGTAGGCTGTATCCCGCGCTGTCAATACGCTGCCACTCTTTGTATCTATCGTATATGTTTTCACCTTGAACGGTAGCACCCCAGTTTAGCTTTCCTTGGTCAAAGAACCTGCCTTCATGGTATTTGGCATTCACAATATAGGCGTCCAAGAAGTTTCTTCTGTATTCTTGGAAGGCACCTACACCACGCACTTGGGAAATCTCTCCAAAGTCATCACTTCCTAGGTCATTATTGAGTTCACTGATTCTGTAGTAGCCAATAACATCCGTAATCTCCCGCTCTGTAGTATGAAACCCGGTGGCACTAAAACTTCTAAAACCTTGATTGAGCAGTGTGTTGAATTTGGTAGCTAGAAATTGCGTGTCGTAGCCAAAGTTCTCTTGTCC
>PXYR01000107.1 GCA_003023665.1 Bacteroidota bacterium | reverse complement strand
AGTGTTAATAGTGGATCGCCCAATTACTGCTGATTTTGGCTCAGTGACCTTTGAAGACGGCAAGGTTATAGCGGGACAACTAAAAGAGTAGGCCCCTAAGAATAGGGGCCTTTTCCAACTAATCGTTTTTTGTAACGCCCAGCATCAACATATCCTTGGCAATTACTTCCGTAAAATATTTCTTAACACCGTTATTGTCTTCGTAAGACCTTGTAACCAAGCGACCGGAAACACCAACTTTGTCGCCTTTCTTTAAATATTGATCCATGGTCTGTGCCAGATTACCCCAAGCAATAATATTGTGCCAATCGGTCATTGTTTTCTTGTTGCCCTCTGAATCGCGATACACGGTATTGGTAGCTAATGTGAATGTTGTTTTTACGCTTTGATTGACTTGCTTAGAATTCGGGTCCATTCCAAGACGCCCGATTAATTGAACTTGATTTTCCATTGTAAAAGATTTAAACGTTAGGTCAATCAAATTGGAAATCTCTCATTGATTTCCCCAGAATTGTTTAAAACTAGATGTTTTTAAACGGGTCTTTTAATGGTGTTTATAGTTGTAAATGCCAAATTCACATCATTGCTATGAACAACAAAGGTGGCTTCGTTAGTCGTGGAAATAATTTCTTTTATGGGAACACCAGCAGATGCTATGTGCTTAAAGAAGAAATAATAGAGACCTACCACCTCTGAACTGCTTGAAGGGAGTTTCAATGTGATGGCGCTTAAGTTGTATTCAGCATTCAACAGGGTTTCCCCGTTCATTACTTCTTTTAGTAGGGATTCATATTTCTCGCTTAATACAATTGTAGTCTCTTCCGTGCCACCAGTGAAACTATAGAAGGCTTTATGGTCGCTTTCTATTGTTTCAAGAAATCTTGCTTGTTTGGCGGGCAATTGGTCCGATTTAATATAGGTGTATGCCGCAAGATTCGATCGAATAACAATGTCTCCTAGCATTGCTATGAATTGCTGCAACTTTTGTTGCATTTTAAGTTGTAGTCTAGGCTCTCTGCGACGAATCGCCATGACTAAGGCACTTTCTTTTACTTCTTTTCCCATGCTAGTTGAGATTTCTGGTTGAAGAAGTCGGGCAAGTGAGCTAATGTTAATCAAATCTTCTTGTAGAGCTTCTTCAAAGAACGGTCGCTTCCTTAAAGATTCTTCTATGGCATCCCTTAAATTCATGATAATAGCATTTTGAGCAAATTTATCATTCCGTTTATTTTTAAACAAAAGCGTTTTGAATTAAACACATGGCTCCAACGCCAATTATGTATTTTTGAGACATGAGTACTATAGTCGTAATAGGAGGAGGAGCTGCAGGTTTTTTTGCAGCTATTGCTTCCGCTGAAGCTAATCCCGAGCATAAAGTGATTCTTTTGGAAAAAGGGAAGGAAGTCTTAGGTAAAGTGCTTATTAGTGGTGGTGGACGTTGTAACGTGACGCACGCTTGTTTTGATCCCCAAGAATTAGCTACCTATTATCCGCGTGGATCTAAAGAATTATTGGGGCCGCTGCATAAATTTCAACCCGGAGATACCATGGAATGGTTTGCAGACCGAGGAGTTGAACTTAAGATTGAAGGAGATAATCGAGTATTTCCAATTACAGATTCCTCATCAACTATTGCAGACTGCTTAATTGAAATGGCGGAAAGTGCTAATGTTGATATCAAGAAATCTTCTGGTGTCAAATCATTCTCACAAACAGAAGAAGGTGGATGGAAGGTTTCTACGACTTCTGGTGATACACTAATTGCTGATAAATTAATGGTAGCAACAGGGTCGTCCAAAGGAGTTTGGGAACAATTAAAAAAAGCGGGACACAGAATTATTCCACCGGTTCCTTCTTTGTTCACGTTCAATATCAAAGACGAACGCATCAAGGGGTTAAGTGGAATTAGTTTACCTAACGCCACTATTCAGATAGCTAGCTCGGATTTAGAAGCTTCAGGCCCACTGCTTATTACCCATTGGGGCATGAGCGGTCCAGCAGTATTGCGATTAAGTGCTTGGGGTGCTTATGAACTTAACGATAGGTTTTACCGCTTTCCAATTCTTGTTAATTGGATTGGTCGGGATGAGGATGTGGTAGTTTCCGATTTTATGCAAGAGAAGAAATTCAGTGGAAAAAAGAGAATAGGGAACCATGCTCAATACGAAGTTCCCTTGCGTTTATGGAAATCGATGGTAGCTGCTGCCGGCATTTCCAATACATCTACATGGGGAGACTTAAACCTGAAACAAATAAAAGCGCTAGCCAGTGAATTATGTAGTGCTGTTTTTCAGGTTTCTGGTAAGAGCACGTTTAAGGAAGAATTTGTTACTGCCGGCGGTGTTGATTTGAAAGAAGTCAACTTTAAAACGTTCTCTTCTAAAGTTACACCTAACCTATATTTTGCTGGTGAAGTCTTGAATATTGACGGTATTACAGGTGGGTTTAACTTCCAGGCTGCTTGGACGGGAGGTTTCCTCGCGGGCAACGCTATGGCCGGCTATCCTTTAGATTAGTTGGCGCCTCTTAAGATCTTTTAGAATTTTATTTCCTCTGCTGATCATTCCCGCACTACCATTTTCAAGAGCCCAGCGGATACTCGTTTCGAGTTCGTGAGCCAATTCAGGATATCTCATTGCCAATTTGTGTAGAATACTCATGCTATACACTCGTGGCGCCACGGAATCGTGAGGCGTCATTAATACATTGAAGCAATAGTCTGTTAATAGACCTTCTCTTTCTTGGTGACGCGGCAACCTATATTTTGAATAATAACGAAGTATAAACCGAATCTCAGCTTGGGTTTCTGTCCGCTTTAGCTGATCAATCATTATTTTTTCTTTCACGTAAAACACTTCAGGTCGTCTATCACTGACGTGGTGAAGAATCCAGCTCGCTCGTTTGCGCTCTTTGTCATTTCCATTGAAGGCGCACTCCATGACCTCTTCCAGCTTCTCAGAATACATGGTTGCCCATTGTATCCATTCGCTATATACCTGCTCTTTATCAATGCTGAATTTGTTTAAAGTGGTTTTTAGGTCCATTTAAAGAAAAAAAGAATCTATATAATGATGAAAATATTAGAAATCTAATTAAATTAGCATTGTTAAAGTATTGATTAAAGATAAGTCTTATGAATTACGTAAAGAACAATCTTAAATTTCTTCGCAAGAAAGAAGCACTTACTCAAGAGCAGCTAGCAACTAAAATAGGCGTTAAACGTGCTATGATTGGTGCTTATGAAGAAGGGCGAGCAGAACCTAGATTACACACTTTACAACATTTAGCTGCATATTTTCAAGTGCGTTTAGATGATTTTGTAAATAAAGATCTTAGCGGCTCAGGATCTATACCAAAGGCGGATGTGAGTGGAGCGCAACTACGTATTCTTCCCGTAATCGTAGACGGTACAGATGATAAAGAACTTGGTACACTTGTCCCCGTAAAAGCTTCTGCTGGTTATCTTTCAGGATACGGAGACGCTGATTATATAGGTGCTCTGCCGCGCTTCTCTATGCCGTTTCCAGAGCTTCCTCAAGACCGTACGTATCGCGTATTTCAGATTAGAGGGGAGAGTATGCTGCCCATCAAGCCAGGGTCATATGTAATTACCGAATATATTCAGGATTGGAAATCTATTCGAAATGACGAATGTTACGTACTTATTACCAAAGACGAAGGCGTTGTTTATAAACGTGTGATAAACAATCTCCATATCGGAGAGCTTTTACTTAAGTCTGACAACCCTCAATTTGCTCCATACACTGTACCGGTAGATCGTCTTGTAGAAGCTTGGCGTGCTGTAGGGTATACAAGTTTTCAATTGCCGGACGCTGGCAACAACCAAGATATGTCCCAACTCATGCATATGATGGCTGATTTGAAAAAAGAAATGAATCAACTGAAAGACAACTAGTTTAAATTTTTTATTGGATTTTCCTTTTGCATTGGAGGGCTTTTGGCTGTTCGACTCGCTTAAATATTGTCCAAATCTCACAATATGAATCGCTCTATTTTACACATGGACTTGGACACTTTTTTTGTTTCCGTTGAAAGATTAATGGATTCAAGATTAGATAATCGTCCTATCATTATTGGTGGAACGGGGGATAGAGGGGTGGTAGCAGCGTGTAGCTATGAAACGCGGAAATTTGGAGTGCATTCAGCCATGCCTGTTCGTATGGCTCGTGAACTTTGTCCTGAAGCTATTATTATTAGAGGGAATTCAGCGAACTACTCTAAATATTCTAACCTTGTAACTGATGTCATTAAAGAGCAAGTACCGGTTTATGAGAAAACTTCTGTAGATGAGTTCTATGCAGACCTGACCGGTATGGACCGTTTTTTTGGCACATTCAAATTTTCTAGTGAACTCCGTGATAGAGTCATACAAGAAACAGGCCTTCCAATCAGCTTTGGTCTTTCTATTAATAAGACCGTTAGTAAAGTAGCTACGGGCGAAGCAAAACCAAATAATAAGATTTATGTAGAAAAAGGGCTGGAGCGTCCTTTCTTAGCACCTTTGTCTGTACGTAAGATTCCAATGGTAGGAGAGAAGACCTATCAAACTCTACGTAATCTAGGGGTGCGCCGTATTCAGACTCTTCAAGAAATGCCTCTGGAGATGATGCAAAGCGTCATGGGCAAGCAAGGTTCTGTAATTTGGCACAAAGCCCAGGGAGTTGATCAAAGTGCTGTTATTCCTTATCAAGAACGTAAGAGCATATCTACAGAGCGCACTTTCGCTAAAGACACTATAGATGTTGTAAAACTTGAAGGTATTATTGTGGCAATGGCTGAAAATTTGGCTTATCAATTGCGTCGTGGGGATAAGCTTACCTCTTGTATTACGGTAAAAATTCGGTATTCAGACTTTAACACACACACCTTACAAGCACGAATACCTTACACAGCGGCAGACCATATACTTATACCAAAGGTTAAAGAGTTGTTCAAGCGGCTTTTTGAACGCCGTTTACTAGTTAGATTAGTAGGCGTACGTTTTTCTCACCTTGTTGGAGGAGGTTATCAAATGAATCTTTTTGAAGAAAGTGAAGAATTAAGTCGACTTTATGGGGCTATGGATCACATTCGTCAGCGTTTTGGTGACCGTTCTGTATTACGCGCTGTAAGTCTTGGTGCTAAAACTATAGGTAGGACGAACCCGTTCAATGGAGAACCTCCGCCACTATTAGCCAACAGACACCGGTAAAAAAGTAACTTAATATTCCTCTCGCATATGTGTGGTAGATACGTAAATATCAGTAAGGTTAAGGCCGTTGAGAAGCGATTTAGTGCTATTGTAGAACGCCCAGAATTATTTATGCCCAATACAAACATTGGCATAGGAGCAAAAGCGCTTGTAATTACTCAGGAACGATCTGATTTAATAAAGCATTATCAGTTTGGATTTACACCTTACTGGGCCAAGAAACCATTCCATTTATTCAACGCCAGAGCAGAAGGAGATCACAACAAAGAGAACGAAACTTCATATTCCGGGGCTAAAGGTATTACTAGTAAGCCTGCTTTTCGTCAAAGTATACGCTCAAAACGTTGTCTTGTATTAGCCGATGCTTTTATTGAAGGTCCAAAAGTGGAGCGACTCTCCAAACCCTATGTAATCTATAAAAAGGATGGAAGTCCGTTTGCTTTTGCAGGTATTTATGATACATGGATAAATCCCGATACAGGGGAAACCATTGACTCTTTTGCAATCATTACCACCGTAAGTA
>PXYR01000106.1 GCA_003023665.1 Bacteroidota bacterium | reverse complement strand
TCGTTTTTCTTCCAAAAGTCGTACCCCTTGAGCACGAGTAAAGTATTTTTTTACTGTATTAAATTCCTTTTCCTTTGAATATAGAACCGTTACCGCTGAATTTTCATCCAAAGGCCTATTTGTGCTGCCTTTAGAACGTCTTACAAGTTGTCTTCTGTGGTAACGTTTGATGAATTTCATAAACCCAGTAATGCTATAAATTCCTGTTCTGACAAAATACGTATGCCTAAGGATTGAGCTTTCTTAAGTTTAGCTGGCCCCATTCCTTCACCTGCAACGATATAGCTAGTCTTACTGCTGATGGAACTGACGTTCTGCGCACCGTGCTTTTCAATAACTTCTTTAAGCTCACTTCTTTTAAAATGCTCAAAAACACCTGAAACTACAATCTTGGCATTCGTAATGGGACTGCTGACTGTAGAGATTAAATCCTCCTGCACTTCCATTTGCAGTCCAGCCTCAACAAGCGCGTCTAAAATGGCTGCATTCTTTTCTTCTCGAAAAAAACGATAAACCTCGCCTGCAATTACTTCTCCAATCCCTTCTACATTCACGATTTCTTCAATCGATGCCTGAGCAAGCGTGTACATGGACTTAAAATGTTTTGCTAATAACTTTGCTACGGTTGATCCAACATGACGTATTCCAAGGGCAAACAAAACTCTTTCAAAAGGTATTTTTTTACTCTCTTGGATACCATCAAGGATGTTCTGAACACTTTTCTCCTTAAACCCTTCAAGTTCAATCAACCTATCAAAAGACAATGAATACAAATCTGCGGAGTTTCTAATGAATTCCTTGTTGACTAGCAACTGAACGGTCTCGGCACCCATACCGGCTAAATCCATTGCTTTTCTAGATATGAAGTGTTCAATTCTGCCACATAATTGAGGTGGACAATGATCTATATTGGGGCAGTAATGTTGTGCTTCTCCTTCTTTGCGTTCTAGAGGTGTTGAGCATTCTGGACATTTTTCAATGAATATTACTTGCTCTGCGTTGGGAGTACGTTTTGCCCGATCTACGGCGACTACTTTGGGTATAATTTCCCCTCCTTTTTCAACAAAAACTACATCCTTTTCATATAAATCCAATAATTCAATTTGATCGCTATTGTGCAAGGACGCCCGTTTTACCGTAGTGCCACCGAGCCAAACTGGTTCTAGGTTAGCTACTGGGGTTATTGCTCCCGTTCGCCCCACTTGGTAAGTAATTGAATTCAACTGCGTGGGCACTCTTTCTGCTTTGAATTTATATGCCGTTGCCCATCTTGGTGATTTAGCTGTAAAGCCCAATTCCTGCTGGGACTCATAGTCGTCCACCTTTATCACAATTCCGTCAATATCAAAGGGTAACGTTTTGCGCTTTTCTTCCCAATGACCTATAAAGTCCATAATTTGATCTAATCCTGCACATTGAGCTATAAATCTATCTTCTTTCAATGGAACTTTAAACCCAAGCTCCCTGGCCGCTTGGATAGAAGCTGCATGAGATGAACTCAAAACACCTTCAGGAAGTACATAATAGAGGTAAGCATCCAACCCTCTAGTAGCAACCTCCGAGCTATCCTGAAGTTTTAATGTTCCCGAAGCACAGTTTCTTGGGTTGGCAAACTTTGGTAAGTCTTGAGCCTCGCGACGCTCATTTAGCGCTTCAAATGCTTTGTGTGGCATGACTATTTCTCCTCGGATCTCAAAATCCTCTGGAAAACCATTATTTAACCGCAATGGAACACTTTTAATGGTACGGACATTATTCGTAATGTCATCCCCTTGTGTACCGTCTCCTCTTGTAACTGCTTGAACCATTTCGCCATTCTCATAACGAATACCTATGGCCACTCCATCATATTTCAATTCGCACACAAAGGACACATTGGACACGCTTTTTTCTACTCTTAAAATCCACTCTTGAATTTCTTCTAACGAATAGGTATTGCTCAAAGAAAGCATTGGGTATCTATGATTGACAGAAGAGAAACTTTTTGTAACATTCCCTCCTACCCTTGAAGTTGGGCTATTGGGATGCGCATATTCAGGGTGCAGTGACTCCAGGTTTTCGAGCTCTTTCAGGAGCATATCAAATTCATAATCTGATATCACAGGGGCATCTTCAATGTAGTAGCGATGATTGTGCTTATGCAATTCATCGCGTAATTTTTCAATCTGTTCTTTAATTCCCATGACGAGCAAAAATCATTCTATCTTTTCCCTGAAGATCCTTCTCCAAGGTAATCTCTTTTAATTGAAATGAAGCACAAAGTTGTTTCATTTCATCACCATAATTTTCATGAATCTCAAATGCAAAATACACCGATTCCGACTCTGAATTCTTCGTGCTCGATTCCAAAATTTTCCTATAAAAAAGTAAAGGGTCATCGTTAGGCACAAACAAGGCTAGATGAGGCTCGTTATCAATTACAAGGTTCTGCATAGTTTCCAATTCACGCTCGGGAATATATGGTGGGTTAGAAACAATTAAATCAACTTCCTGCAGGGTTTCAGTTAACGCATCAAGCCTAATGAAATCAACCTTTACCGAATGATGATTAGCATTTTTTTGAGCGGTTTTTAGTGCATACTCATTAACATCTACGCCTTTAATAGTCCAATACGGCCGCTCCTTTTTTAATGCAATAGCTATGCAACCTGAACCGGTTCCCACATCCGTAACCCTTAACGATTTTTGCTTAAACTTTTGGAGAATAGCAAGGACTAATTCTTCCGTTTCTGGACGGGGAACCAAGGTATTTTCATCCACAAAAAAATCCCCTCCTAAGAAGTGGGCAATTCCCAAAATTAATTGAATAGGCTGTCCCTTTTCTAATGCCAAAAGGTCGTTGTGAAATTCGTCAAAATCTATGTGTTCATTTTCTGACAACACACAATCTACTGGACTTAAACCCAATCGTTCTTGGAACCAAAGTGAACGAATTGATTTTGCCTCCCTTTCTCCATACAACGGAGTGAGAACTTCTAGGGCTTTTTGTCTATAAAAAGAGAGCTTCAACATAGTCCTTGAATTTACATCACGTGAGGTTACCTTTGGGCTATGAATCACATCAAGTTTCTCACACGTTGCTTACAATTGGCTAATTATGGTCGGGGCGCAACAGCACCGAATCCCATGGTGGGAGCTGTGATTGTACATGAAGGAATCATTATTGGGGAAGGTTACCATAAAAAAGCGGGTCAAGCGCATGCTGAAGTATTGGCTATACAAGATGTTAGAGAACCTCATTTACTTAAAGAAAGTACACTTTATTGTTCCTTAGAACCGTGCGCACATCATGGCAAGACACCGCCTTGTTGTGAATTGATTGCAAAAAATGATATACCTCATGTGGTTATTGCTACAAATGACCCTCATGACAAGGTAGATGGTAAGGGAATTCAATACATGAAAAGCAAGGGTATTTTTGTTGAATTAATTGATGAACAGCGCATTTATCAAAAACTTAATTCAGCCTTCCTGACCAATAAAATAAAATGCCGCCCGCATTTCACATTAAAGTGGGCGGAAACGGCTTCTGGTCATATGGATAAGATAAGAGGTGCGTCGGAACCCGCACTTTCCATTTCAGGACCTGTAGCTGCTATTAAAACTCATCAACTACGCTCAAGAGTTGACGGTATATTAATTAGCTCAAAAACTGCTGGTAGAGATTTGCCTGCACTCTCCACAAGATACTGGAGTGGGCCTAACCCAGTTCCAGTTATACTTTTAAGCAAAGAGCATCCGTTGGATTCAAATTGGTTGGCCTCTTTAGATGTAAAACCAATACTTATTGGTGAAAATGTTAGAGACGAAGAAGGAATAGTAGCTGACCCAAGGCAACCCGAACAATGGCTAAGGCAATTATTAGAGCATAACATGCATCACATCTTGGTTGAAGGTGGTTCTTCCATACTCCAGTTTTTCATCAGTAATGGATTAGCAGATGAAGTACATAGGTATACTTCTACATGGACCATATTGGATGGGATTACTGCACCAAAATACAACTTGTTCCATTCTAGCACCCATTTAGGCGAAGACCGTTATGATAGAAACTGACACCTATTTAAGTATTGAAGGGCCTGCACTTGGAATTTACAAAGACAAAGGCAGTAAATTCAATGCGTATGTTTTTCCTATACAGAATGAAGGTAGCTTTAAAGATCAACTGCAATTAATCAAGACTCAAGAGGCTAATGCGCGCCACCACTGTTGGGCATTCATACTAGGAGAACAAGGGGAATATAGCAAATCAAATGACGATGGCGAGCCGGGAAATACAGCCGGAGCACCTATTTTAAGATCATTATTGAAATCTAAAATAACTAATGTTGGATGCGTAGTAGCCAGGTATTTTGGAGGCACTAAATTGGGCGTTCCCGGATTGATAGCGGCCTACGGCGGAAGTGCAGAAGAAGCCGTGAAAAATGCAATTATCACCAAGCACGTTATTCGTGAGACATTAGAACTAACCTTTGAATATCCACACATCTCTTTTGTAGAGCGCGTTATTAAGTTTCACGATATTGATGTGATTAAAAGAGAACAAAAAGAAAACGTTAATTATCACCTTTTAGTTAGAAGGAGTAAATTGAAAAAAGTAATTGAACATGTACAAGAAAATTATCACGTTACTATTCGCTCTGTCTAGTACTTTGGCCTTTGCTCAAAACAATTCAGAATTAGAATTACATCATTTTGCCTCACGCATAAGCCCGCATGCAGAGTATGTTCGATACACCTATTCATATAATTCACATAAAATATTAGACCACCAGTTATTACGAATGTTTGCATTGGATGGACAGTACATAAAGAGTAAAACATCTTTATCCGCTGCCGCAAAATCAACTTTGAATTCCTCCCTTAAGGGTCCTTACTTATACTGGAAGGATGATGAGTGGAAATCAGTAACTGTTGACACTATAAACGACGGTAAAATCCATGAAGTCATAATCCAGAATAGCGAATTAGGGTATCTGGAAGTAAGGGATTTGAATCTACACGCAGCAGATACTCTGGTTCAAATGCGCATTTTTAATCCTGATCCTCTCACTCCAAATGGATTGACCTACGGAGGCATCCATACCGATATGAACGATGGGAACGGATCTGTTTTAGATAGTCTTTCCATTGTAGATGCAATAGATGTAGATGCCGTAGGAGGTTCGGTTTATTTGAAAAACAAATATGTGGAGGTCATGGATTTTGATGCTCCTTATATCCCTATTAGCACGAATCCGTCAAAATGGTTGGACGGTAGGTCTTCGGATGAATTTGAACAAGTAATGGTCACTTATCACATTACGAAACAAAATCAATACTTGGAGGCTTTAGGTTACAACAGTATATTGAATTACGCCATTCACGTTGACCCACAAGCTTTAAATGGTCAAGATAATAGCCTTTTCAATTGGGGCACTACTCCACCAAGATTGTTCTTTGGAGAAGGAGGCGTAGATGATGCGGAAGATGCAGATGTAATTATTCATGAATTAGGTCATGCTATTAGTCATGGAGCCGCACCTGGCACGACCAACGGTACGGAACGTAGAACGTTTGATGAAGCCTTAGGAGATTATTTCGCCGAACGATATGGACGTCTTAATGGAGTGACAAGTACTCGCATTTTTGATTGGGACGGTAACAATACCTTTTGGGACGGACGCAGCGCAGTGTACGATGGTTTCAAAAATTATCAAAATCTGGTGTTTTTTGGTATT
The DNA here is from genome assembly GCA_003023665.1 of Bacteroidota bacterium. Lineage (GTDB taxonomy): Bacteria > Bacteroidota > Bacteroidia > Flavobacteriales > Schleiferiaceae > UBA10364. The sequence continues at coordinate 17 of PXYR01000106.1, read as the reverse complement.
TATGAGCACACAGATAT
>PXYR01000105.1 GCA_003023665.1 Bacteroidota bacterium | reverse complement strand
GATTAAATGGAGAATATGCTCAAATTTATAGATGGACCTCATCCTTCTTTAACGGCTCTTTCGGTGGACAATATAGAGATGCGTATATCGCAATTTATCGTGCAAATACGCTTTTAGAGGAAGTGTCGGGTTTGGAAGGAGTCACTGCTTCCGAAGCTCAAAGAATTTCTGCAGAGGCAAAATTTATTAGGGCTCTTTGTCATTATCAAGTTGTTCGTATTTGGGCACAGCCTTATGGCTATACATCTGACAATAGTCATCTAGGTATTCCGTTAAAATTAAGCGCTGATCAAACGCCGCAAATGCGAGCCACGGTTGCAGAAGTATACGCGGCAATTGAACAAGACTTGTTAGACGCCGAGCAAGATCTACCGGTGGACAACGGCATTTTTGCCAATCAAATGGCTGCCAAAGCACTATTGGCAAAAGTGTATTTAGAAATGGCAGATTTCTCCAGTGCAAAAACAAAAGCCTCAGAGGTAATTAACTCTGGAGTTTATGCTTTAGAGCAGGACTTGACCAAACGTTTCAATGACCATGCAAACGGGAGCTTACCCGCGGAATTTATATTTACGCTTGTAAGTACAAATGAAGTTGTAGGTAGTGACACCTTAGTGGATGAGCGCGGTTCAGGATTTGTTGGTAATTACCGCTCGGATGACCCAAACGCTAACCCTGCCTTAAAAGCAAGTGCAGATTTGTTTACATCTGCCACGGCGGACACCAATGATTTCCGAGGTCATTTATGGTACGACATGCGCAACGCTGGAACACCAGATGAGCTTTATATGGTTAGTAAATTTGATGCAAGCTTTATTGATGTTCCACTCATTCACTTGACTGAAATGTACCTCATTTATGCAGAATGTAACGTTCGCTTAAACAGCGATAGTGACGGCAGCGGTTTAGGGTTTATCAATGACTTGAGAACTAGGGCAGGTGTCCCGGTTTTAGGTTCATTAAGCCTGAATGAGGTAATGACAGAGCGAAGATTAGAAATGGCTTGTGAAGGAGATCGTCTCTTCCAGCTTAAGCGCAGAGGTGTGCTAGGTGAAATTCAGAAAATCAGAGGAGTTGACTGGGATTGCCCCGGAATGGTGCTTCAGTTTCCAAATTTTGAAGGCACGGCGCAAGGGTTTATATATAATGACGAAGGAGGCTGCCAATAATAATGCAGTTAGATAAAATGAAAAAAGTAACACTATTTATTGCGAGCGCCTTGTTGATTTTGGGCGCATGTAAGCCAGAAGTTGGACCAATTGGACCATCGTATGAGGCGGGAGCAGGAATTATTGGTAGTTGGGAATTAACCGGCGCAGATCAAACAGACGTAACCTTGCCGGTTCCGGAAACCAGAGATATAAGCCGGATTTACCAAAATGCATCAAACAAATGGACGGTAATGTTCAATGCGGACAGTACTTACAATGTTTCTTCACAAGGCCCAGGGTTTGATTTATTTGGTGCAGGGGGAACATGGAAATACAATACTCCTGAATTTCCATCAGAACTTTATTTAACACAATTTGATACATTGACGACGGTGTTACCGTTAGGTAATATGCCGCGTACGATAGACCAAAATTTTAGCGTGGTGTATAATCGTATTCGCTGCGACAAGCCGAGTGTTTCTTACACTTTAATGTTTACTAGGAAATAGATTCGTATGAAAAAGATAACAACAGCATTCGTATTGGTTTTGAGTCTTTCCGTAACAGCTCAAATTACCACAATACCCGACGAAAACATAGACCCAGCTGACTCACTAGAAATTATTTTTGACCCAAATGGATTAGATGTTTCCGTAGAACATCAAGGACTTCTTAAGGATGCGGTAGACGCGGGTGAAGATATGTATATATGGACTTGGAAGCCGGCTGAACACCCTGGTGGTCACCCTTTTGTAAATGGAGTAGGTTCAGCGCCTTGGAAAAATTCCAATGATGCTATGAAAATGACTAAAAATGCGAACGGCACGTTTAGTTGGAAGATTGTACCCACCTTGTTTTATGAGGTTGACGCAACTACGGTCTATGCGGAAGACATTCATTTTCTTATAAAGGCTAAAGATGGCGGTGGATATGGAGATCCTGATGTTAAGACAGATGACCAAAGTATAGCTATTGATCCGCCTGCAACAGAGCGAAATCCATTCTATCATTTCCCTACGAAGGTTAAAATTGATGACGTAGTTACGTTGCGCTATGAAAACTGGAGAGAGGAAAAAGCAAGCATGCAGAATCTAGCGGAAGACGATTGCTACGCATATGCAAAGGCTGTCTACACAGACGGAACCTCCGTTCAAATTGAAAACGCTTTTAACGTTGGGACCAATCCTAAATTAAATATGGAATACATAGGCGACTCTAATTTTGAAATGCTTCTTGTTCCGGCTGATCATTTTGTTCTTGACCCCAATAAGGAGGTAGACTTTTTAGAATTTGTTGTCATGAAAAAGAACTTCGCAACTGGAGCGGATAGAGTGACAGACGCGGTCATCATTCCAATTTTCTGTCAATAATTGAAGTACACAAGCGCTTAGCTTATGCAGATCAAACCTAAACTTAGTTTTTGGCAAATTTGGAACATGAGCTTCGGCTTTTTGGGAATACAATTTGGCTATGCGCTTCAAGGCGGCTTCATGAGCCGCATATTTGAAACACTTGGCGCAGATGAGCATAGCCTACCGTTATTATGGATAGCAGCTCCTTTAACAGGTCTAATTGTGCAGCCCATCATTGGTCAAATGAGTGATAATACATGGCACGTGCGCTATGGTCGCCGTCGTCCTTATTTTTTGATTGGCGCCATATTAGCATCACTTACACTATTAGTTGTCCCCCATAGCTCTACGTTATGGATGGCGGCTGGTGCGCTCTGGATTCTAGATGCTAGTATGAACATTAGCATGGAACCTTTTAGAGCATTAGTGGCAGATAAGCTGCCGGATAGTCAACGTAGTTTTGGTTTTGTGGTCCAAACACTCATAATTGGAGTAAGTACTTGGGTTGCATCTAATTTGCCTTTAATGGTAAGCTCGCTAGGGGTGAGTAATGAAGCGGAACCGGGGGTAATTCCTATGTCTGTTCAAGTGGCCTTTGGGATAGGCGCAGCCGTATTCATTCTATCCATTTTGTACACGGTGTTTACAACAGATGAATATCCGCCTGAGGATATTGAAGCTTTTCGCAAAGAGCAAGTGGAAAAGTCAGGATTTCGGAATACGTTAAAAGAGGTTTTCAAGAATATTGGCGACATGCCCACAACGATGAAGCGATTAGGGGTAGTGCAATTTTTCTCTTGGTTTGCGTTCTTTTGTATGTGGTCTATGGCTAACCCAGCACTTACAGATCATGTTTTCAATGCGGCTAAGCCGCAGACCATAGAATTTGCAGTGAGTACATCTGATCAAATTCAGATTTATCAGAATGCAGATCGGGCATTTAATGAGGCGTCCAACAAAGTGGGTTCCTATATGGGGAATTACGGTTTAAGCTCTATGGTATTCGCTCTGTTGCTCACCTTTTGGACAGCGAAAAGACGAATAAATAGAAAGTATGTACATATGTTCAGCTTGTTTGCTGGTGCCTATGGTTTTGTCAGTATGTATTTCATTACGCAGCCGTCCATGTTGATTGTTAGCTTTGTTTGTATTGGATTTAGCTGGGGGTCCATACTATCTATGCCATATGCTATGTTGAGCTCCACGCTAGATCCAAAAAAAATGGGAGTATACATGGGTATTTTCAACATGTTCATCGTTATCCCTCAGATTGTTGCAGCGACTTCCTTGACTGCGATTTACAAAGGATTGTTTGGAGAAGAGCCCATCAATGCCATGCTGTTAGCAGGGACTTCATTAGTTATTGCGGCCGCTTCAAATTTCCTTATCACGAATAAGAATGCTGTTACCTATATCCCAGAGGAGTAGCAGTGTGGTTAAGCTGACTTTTTTCTTTTGCGAAACTCACGGGGAGAGCAACCCTTGACTTTTAAGAAAGACCGATTAAATGAAGAGCTTGAATTAAATCCACTTTCCTCAGCGACTTCGGACATTGGTTTATTGGTATTTATAAGAAGGTGTGAAGCCACGGTTGTACGTAATTGCATAAGATAATCTATGAAGGTGAGGCCAGAAGTTTGTCGAAACCACCTACTAAAACTTTGTTCCGTCATGCTGCCGATATCTGCAATTTCACCCAAAGTAATGGAGCGCTGGTAATTGTCCTGAATGTACTTTGAAACCCGTTCCATTCGTTGACTAATTTTCTGACTCATGACATTTGAATAGGCACTAGTGGTTGAAATCGTTTTTAATTTTTGGCGCTCTGCGATTGAAGCCATAAGATTAAAAAAAGACGCCATGCTCCGTAACGAGTTTGTCCCAACAATATTTGAAAAATCATATTGTTCACTTTCAGAGAGCGACCCCAAGTCAAGTCCATAGCTCATTGCACTATATAGGGGTCCTAAGGCTGCACTTTCTTTAAAGGAATTTAACCATTCCTGAGTGAATTGAAGGCCCCAGCATTCCCTGTCCATGACTATTTCGTCTTCATCCGTTGCTACAAAGTTATGTGGCAGATAGGGTCCCAAAAGAAAGGCCTGTCCAGCCTTGAATTCAACAACTCTGTTTCCAATGAAGGCAAGGCCTTCACCTTTTACAATGTATGTGATTTCAATTTCAGGATGGTAGTGCCAATAGTCTGTAAAAACAGAAGATCCCCTCTGCCCAATGCTTTGGGTTAGGATATAGCTGTGATAACTGCGGTCTTTTTCTGCAATCCGAATGTTTTCAATCGTCGCTTTCATTTATCTACAGTTAATTTTTTGCGCGCCATAAAACCTATTTATTGACATAAAAATAAGAAAAAAACAGGTAAAATGATATATTAAGGGAAGTTTGTGTTTTTTACCTTGATTTGTTGCAGCAACAGATACCTCAAGAACTTTAGATACCGTCTTTTTTCTGCATGACCTAAGTTTTGCTCATTAAGTATGTTCAGGATTCAGGACCGCATTGCCTTAAATAAGGCGCTATTATTCATTTTTTGCGTGAAAAAGATATAATGTGGTTAAAAAACGAAAGGATAGGCTTAATAATTACCAAACCTGTGAAGTAATTTTAAGAGGTACTAAATACACTTAATAACAATCAAATCTACTTATATGAAAAAGTATTACATTTTATTTGTTGCACTGTTCTTTGGAGTTGGTGCAATCGCGCAAACCCACAACGTTACCTTTAGGGTTGACTTAGGCTCTAGCGCAGCCAATGGAACCGGGGTTCATGTTGCGGGCTCTTTCCAAGGCTGGGATCCGGCAGGAACAACGTTATCCCAAGTAGGCACTACTACTGTCTACGAAACTACGGTGGCGGTTAGTCCAGGTAAGCTTGAATACAAGTTTCTCAATGGTGACGCTTGGGGTGATGATGAATCTGTACCAACAGAGGTCAGTGTGGGCACCAATAGTAACGGAAACCGTTGGGCAGTTATTTCCCAGGACACTGTATTACCAGCGGTTTTATTCGCAGGGGCCGCTCCTGCTGGAATGAAGGCTATTCAATTTAAGGTAGATATGTCATTGCAATCCGCGAGCGCAGATTCAATTCATATTGCAGGTAGCTTCCAAGGTTGGGACCCATCGAAAACCATGATGGTCAATTTTGACGGCGTTCATCGTTATGTTGCCTACGTTAACCCTGGGGACTCAGTTTATTTTAAGTTTATCAATGGTAACGATTGGAGCTCTGTGGAAGCTGT
>PXYR01000014.1:9975-21055 GCA_003023665.1 Bacteroidota bacterium | reverse complement strand
CCTCGCGGTATTCCCCTACGGCCCTGTCCACCAACTTTGCGATTGGTTTAAGATGCAGCATGATAATTGATTCATAAGACTCAAGTCTAACCCTTACTGTACGCATCGCAATCTCTGAATCCAATGGTAAATCCAACTGTTGAGTGAAGCCTTCATTGGTTACAACTTGAGGAGGGTTAAAAGCCATGGTGGATGGCAAAGCGTTTTTCGTGGGTGTACTCACTGAAGCTACTTGAACAATAGTAGTCGGATTCAAAGACTGTATCTTGAGCGTGGCTGGATGAGAAAAACTTTCCTGAATTGGATTGGTTTCCACGTATACCTCAGCATAGACCTCTAATAGATGAAGCATAACCTTCTGCCACCTTTGGTATTTATCTGACGTAGGTGCTGTTTCACTAATTAAAATACTTCCCAAATCAGCCCATTTGGAAATCGCTTGGGCTCTATCTCCAATTTCTAAAGCAAACGCTGCTTCATTTGCCAATACAGATGATAATTCAGCACTTTCAGACTCTGTATCTAAAAAAGATTCTAAATCTCCTAAACCCCATAGCTTTTTGAAATATTCATCTCTTGGGCCCCTATTTATGGCGACACCAAAACCTTGACATTTGTGCATTGAACGGGCCGCATCCCCAATAGCTCCGTAAGTATCACCTAACAAAGGATCAAAGCCGCTCAAATCAAGGTGAATTGCCTCAGGATCATCTTTTAAGGTTTTATCCCACCAAATAGATGTATTCCACCACACGCCTTGGACAGTCCAAGGGTGAGTTTCATTATCAAAACTTGAGTCTGCAGCCAAAGCTGCACTTTCAATTGCTAATTCTGCAGAAGCCGTGTGATGACCATGTCCTGCTCGTTCATCTGGAGGGAACCTAGTAATTATGAAATCTGGCTTTAACTCTCGAATCGTTCGCACTGTTTGTAGCTGCAAGTCATCATGATCCCATTTGGTCCACACTTCTTGAACGCTTTTGGAATAACCAAAATCCAAGGCATCCGTAAAACGCTGATAACCGCCGTCAATACGACGCGCGGCCCTGAGTTCTTGCTCTCGAATAACACCTAAGTCCGTTCCTAATTCATCTCCAATTAAATTTTGCCCACCAGATCCTTTTGTCAATGATAAATAGGTGGTCTCAGCATTAAGTGCATTGGAAAACCATGCGATCAATCTTGTGTTTTCGTCGTCCGGGTGTGCCGCTATGTAAAGTACCCTTTTTCCAGAGGAAAACCGCTGCATTTCACTCATAGCCTCACTCTTGTTTATGGACTGATATTGTGCAAATGATTGATTTCCAATACCTACAAGAAGGATTAAAAATGAGAGACGAACAAAGGAAGTTTTGTGCGTTATATTAGTGCACCAATTTGGAATCATATGAAGAGATTTTTACTCATTTTAATCACCGCTTTTTCTTTTACCGCCAATGCCCAGCTTAAGTTAAAATTAAAGTCGGGTACTTATGAAGTGAAGGAAGGTTCTTTCCTTCAAATACAATCAAATGCTCCAACCTATGGTGTAGCTATTTGGAATCACGCGGTAAGCGTCGAAGATAAAAAAGCATTGGCTGATTTAGGAATAGAACTCTACCATTATTTACCAGAAAATGCTTTTGAAGTTCGATTGCCGATTGGAATTGAAGCTAGAGATTTACAAAATGCAGGGGTTGAATCATTCACGGCATGGACACCTAGAATGAAGTTAGACGGCCCGTTAAGCATAGGTGATATCCCTTCTTGGGCAATTCTCAACAGCGGTGAAATAGCCGTTCAATTTTCAACAACAAAGGAATTTACAAACTTACCAAGCTTTGCGAAGCAGGTGAAGCCGCTTATTGATGGCTGGTATAGCACTACACTGAAACTAAGCGATCTTGAAAAGTTAGCGAAACAACCTAATGTGATCTTTATTCAAGCCATTGAAGAACCGGGTTCAATAGAAAACTTTAACAGTCGTTCGTCGTCAAGAGTAGCCTATATGCAGCAATATGGAGATTATACTGGGGAGAATGTAGTTGTTGCGGTAGGTGATGACGGAGATATAGGTCCGCACGACGATTACAAAGGACGTCTAACTTCTTTGGCCGGCAACTCAATTGGAGACCACGGAGATCATGTTGCAGGTACCGTCTTTGCAGCTGGTAATATTGACCCTGACGGTGCAGGGTCGGCCACGGGTGCTTCAATGATCTATTACGATTACCCTCAAAACCTTAGTAACATAGATAATGACTATAACTTATACGGGATTCGTGTAACAAACAGTTCCTATTCCAACGGTTGTAATGCGGGGTACACCTTGTACGCGCAACAAATGGATAAAGATATTAGAGACAATAATGCGTTAATGCACGTATTCAGTGCAGGAAATAACAACGGCTCTAATTGTGGGTATGGTGCAGGTTCACAATGGGGCAACGTAACTGGCGGTCACAAACAAGGAAAAAATGTTGTTGCAACTGCCAACATCACTTACTTAGATGCCATTGCACCTTCTTCTTCAAGAGGTCCAGCAGCAGATGGTAGAATTAAACCCGATTTAGCAGCAGTTGGTACAAATGTATATTCCACAATAGATGGTCATACCTACGGAAATAAAACGGGAACATCCATGGCTGCACCAGGTGTAGCTGGCTTTTTCACAGTGTTACATGGAGCATTTGACCAACATCAAGGATATACTGCAACTGGAGGTTTATTGAAGGCTATTGCAATGAACACTGCAGAAGATTTAGGAAACGACGGACCTGATTTTATTTTCGGATATGGAAGAGTAAACGCTCGTCGAGCAATTAGTTCCATACAAGATACAGCTTGGTTCTCAGGCAATGCAGCATTGGGCGGTTCATACAATTATACTATTGGGGTCCCTCCCGGTGCAAAAGAGCTAAGAGCCATGTTATATTGGACAGACCCAGAAGGCTCCACTTCTGCTTCCGAAGCTTTGGTGAACAACCTTGATTTTACGGTAACTGATATATCAAATTCTACAACGTATCAACCTTGGGTGCTCAACCCCGCCCCAAACAATACCACGCTAAATGATTTGGCAGTTCGAGGAACAGACTCCTTGAATAATGCTGAGCAAGTTACTATCCTTAATCCTAGCGCCGGCGATTACCAATTGAATGTTGCGGCGACAAATGTTCCTCAAGGTCCTCAGACTTTTTATGTGGTGTACTATATAGAAATGGAAGAGGCCGTGCTGACTTACCCACATACCAATGAAGCTTTGGTTCCAGGAGCAACGGTCGTACGTTGGGACGGGGCGGTAAATGGTCTAACTTGGGAATTTAGCCCTAACGGCGGTACTACTTGGAATACGCTAAGTCTTTCACCAATTACTGGTCAAGGCATGGCAAATTGGACTGTACCCAACATTGCAACGGATGCCGCTTATTTACGCTTAATTAAAGGTAATGACACCTCAGTCGCAGGTCCTATGACTATCGTTCCACAACCCACGGGTTTAGTTGTAGATTGGGTTTGCCCTGACAGTCTAAAAATCACCATTAATCCGGTAACCACAGCCACAGATTACACGGCCTACATACTTGGAAATAAATTCATGGATTCCGTATTTACGGACGTTAATAACAGCATGATTATTCCCTACGTTGTGACTTCGGATACATGGATTAGCGCTTCTGCGAATGTAAATGGCTCACAAGGCAAAAGAGCTTATGCCATTAGTTTACCGAGCGGCACACAAAATTGCCCACTTCCGCGAGATTTACAATTAAAGGAAGTGATGAACCCTCAATTCGTGAGCAGCTGTCAAAGCAACCTAATTGAAGTTTCTGTTCAAGTGCGCAATCCCTCAACATCTGCTTTGGATACGCTTCCTGTAGCTTATAAATATCAAGGTGTAATTACAAGAGACACCATTTTCGGGACCGTTGCGTCTTATGCAGATACAATTTTTGTCTTCTCTGACCCAATATCGTGGTCAGGAACTACGAATGGTTCCATTCAAGCTTGGACAGAATTAAGTGGTGATATGAATGGACAAAATGATACAGTTGTACAAACCATTACCTATTTGAATTCTGCATTGTATTCCTTGCCTTTCCTTCAAGACTTTAATTCCTTTTCAAACTGTGCAACTAGTTTAAATTGTGGGGCTACAGTATGTAATCTCAGCGGAGATTGGACCAATTTAATTAACGGCTCGGAAGACGGAATCGATTGGAGAACACACAATGGAGGAACAGCTTCCAACGGCACAGGGCCATCTTCTGGCTTTGGCAATAGTGGCAAGTACTTATATCTAGAAGCTTCTGGAGGCTGTAATTTCGAAGAAGCAGTTCTTTATAGTCCATGTATTGATTTGAGTAATGCATTTGCGCCGGAATTGGAATTTGCCTATCACATGTTAGGTGGAGATATGGGTTCTCTCACCGTGGAAATCTTCAATGGAACAACTTGGACCATGCTATTGAATGAAAGCGGGGACAAAGGAAACAATTGGCAGGTAGAAACGATAAACTTGAGTGCATTTGCAGGAGATACAGTATTATTGAGATTTATTGGAATCACTGGAGACGGTTATCAAAGTGATTTAGCTATTGATAACATAGCTATTGTGGATAACATAGGTACACCGATTGCAGATTTTTCTGCCTCACCATCTTTACCTTGTCTGAATTCGACCGTAACACTTTTAGATCAAAGCGCTAAAACTCCATCGAATTGGTATTGGACAATAACTCCAGCAACATTCTCATTCACCAACGGTACGTCTGCTTCCTCACAAAATCCTGAAATTATTTTTAATTCAATAGGGTCTTATACCGTAACGCTCATTGCATCCAACAGCTATGGTAGCGATACCTTAACCAAGGTGAATGAAATAGTAATCAACCCACTTCCTGTCCTTCCCATTATTGAAACATTTAGCAGCACCACATTGCAAGATTTTAGCATTACCAATGCGGATAATGGAACAACTTGGTCACGAGGGGATGTGGATGGCCCAACAGGTGTTAAATCGGGCGCTATGTATATGGACTACTTTAATTACAATGCAGCTGGTACAACAGATGGGCTGCTAAGTCCTAAATTTGATATCAGCGGATACACGGACCCTACGCTTATGTTTGATGTAAGCTATGCCCCATATAGCGGAAGTTATTTTGATCAATTGGCCGTCGTTGTAAGTGGGGACTGCGGAAACACCTTTGATACACTTTATCTAAAGGAGGGAGCAAATCTAGGAACCGTGGCTGCATCAACTTCCACCTTTGTTCCTAGTGGAAGTTCTGATTGGAGAACAGATACGGTCCACCTAACCAATCTTTCCTCCACTGACGTTCAATTCGAATTCGTAGGTATTTGCGGCTATGGTAACAACCTTTACCTTGACAACATTCGTGTCATTGATCTTGGTGGAAATCCCTCCATTGCCAACTTGAATTTACCGTCAACAATCTGTGAAGATGAGCCTTTCTTATTCTCACTCAGTAGTCTAGACTCGACTGTAGATGGACAATTTGGATTGAATAGATCTGGTTCTTCCACGGTGACCAATTATGCCGGGATGGGAACGCATACAGCAACGCTAAATGTGCCTACAGACTATCATTTGGAATACGTGTATTACAATGCCTTTTCCTTTGTTGCCGATTCAGCCATACTTATACCTGGTCCGCAACTTATACCCCAATTCTCTTTGAGCTTAGCCGGAAATTTGAGTTATAATTTTCAGGATGCAACTGTGCCAGCTCCAAATGCATGGTTGTGGGAATTTGGCGATGGAAACACTAGTTCTTTACAAAACCCGCAACACACCTATGCGCAACCTGGATCATACACCGTTAAGTTGACGGTTACCACTGACTGTGGTATAAAAAGCACAACAACAACCTTTAACAATATAGACCTTGATGAAAATGCAATGACACAAGTGGTATTCTATCCAAATCCGACTGAAGGACAACTGAATATCTCTTCACTGAAACCAGGCGGAGAGGCGACTGTTGAAATTTATTCCGCTATTGGAACTTGCCTGCAGCATTCAACTTACGCAGATTTAGAGGAAACCATTGTCGTTGATTTAAGCACGCTTCCTCAAGGGCTATACACGCTGAAAGTAACGAGTCGTTCAGGAGTAATCAGTCAGAATATCACCAAAATTTAAGGACGTCTACTTATCAACCATAATCCAAGTAGCGTTAAGAGACCATTATAAACAAGTAATTCAAAGCCTATGGCGTATCCCAACCGGGGTGCCCATAGGCTTATTTGATGGGAAATAATAGGAGCAAGCAAACAAACTACTAATACCTTCCAGCCGTCTAGCTTGCGACCAAAAATGAGGGCAAAACTAAACAACCCTATCAAAGGTCCATAGGTATATCCTGCGGCTGTAAACAAAGTACCTATTATGGTCTCTGATTTTAAACTATAGATTAGGAGCATTACAATCAAAAGAACTCCCATAAACCCAATGTAAACCCGTGATCTTGTCTTGATGGAGCTATTCCCTTTCAACCCTAAAAAATCAACACAAAATGCAGTGGTCAAAGAGGTTAATGCACTATCTGCACTAGAAAATGCAGCAGCAAGAAGACCAAGAAAGAATACAATGGGCAGCATGGCGGGGAAAGACGGATGCATGGCTATTGAGGAAAAAAGTGTATCACCGGAGGCAGTGATATTATTGGCAGTGGCAAACTCACTGAGAAAAACACCTAGCGATAAAAACAAGAGATTTACAACTAGTAAACTCAAACCTAATAAAACCATGTTTTTTTGGGCGTTTTTCAACGTTCTAACCGTTAGATTTTTTTGCATCATATCTTGGTCTAGGCCCGTCATGGCAATGGCAATGGCAGCTCCCCCAAGTAATTGACGCCACCACGACTTTGGTCCGTCTAAATCTATAAAGTGCCACTGCGAATGCCCCCTCAATGTGGACCAAAAGGTATTATTTTCTGTAACTACCTCTTTGCCAACAAAGAGGAATGCCATAATCGCCGCAGATAACATGAGAACTGTCTGAAGCGTATCTGTAATTACAATGGTCGCAATTCCGCCAGTTGCACTATACAAAGCAATGAGTACTAATATTAATACCGCAGTAAGGACAAAGGGAATTCCTAGGCTATCACATATCAAAACTTGCACAACCATGGTTACTATATAGAGTCGAGCGGAAGCCCCTACTATTCTGGAAAGAAGAAAGAACAAGGACCCCGTTTTATAGCTGGACACTCCAAGGCGAATTCCTAAAAATTCATATATACTAATTACATTGTTCCTATAGTAGACCGGTAATAAAACCCGAGCAATAAATAAATAGCCTAAAAAATAGCCTACAACCATCACCATGTAAGTCATTCCGGATGAAGAAGTCCAACCAGGAACACTGATAAAAGTTACACCAGATAGTGAGGCTCCTATCATTCCAAAACTTACTAAAAGCCAATTGGCATTTTTATTTGCATTGAAGAAGGTCGCATTAGATGCCCCACGTGATGTGAAATAACCCACAACTGCCAAAACAGATACATATAGGAGCAATAGAATTAAAAAGAGTGCATTGTTCATGCAACAAATATGCGCAATCCCTTACATTTGAGACGCAATGAATTTTTCAAGTCGTAAAATAGAATTAGCAGTTGAAGAAATCTCTAGACTGCCGGGTATTGGTAAAAAGACAGCATTACGCCTTGCTTTGCACTTATTGCGTAGACCCGCTATACAAACAGAGGATCTAAGCGCAGCATTATTGGATTTACGGAAGAACACCACTTTCTGTGGTGAATGTCACACTATTTCGGACACCGAAATTTGCGGTATTTGCGCTAGTCCCAAAAGGGATAAATCCATAGTCTGCATTGTAGAGGACGTGAGGGACGTTATGGCCATTGAAAACACAGGCGGATACAATGGTGTATATCACGTATTAGGCGGATTAATCTCACCTATGGATGGCATTGGACCAAGTGATTTAACTATTGATGCCCTTTTAGAAAAAATGCAATCTGGCGAAATAAAGGAAGTAGTTTTTGCGTTAAACACGACTATGGAAGGGGATACCACCAACTTTTACCTGTACCGCAAAATCAAAGATTTCAACGCTGCTCTGACTACCATAGCTCGTGGAATAGCCGTTGGTGATGAATTGGAGTTTGCTGATGAAGTCACGCTAGGGCGAAGCATACAACATCGCATCCCATACGAACAAAGCCTACCGCAATAATGCTAGACCTGAGCATCGTTATTGTTAATTACAACGTCAAAGAATTTCTGACGCAATGCATTGATAGCATTTACAAGAGCAAAACCTCCTACTCTTTTGAGGTTATTGTAGTAGATAACAATAGTGCAGATTCTGGTGAGAAATCCATTCGTGAGCAGTTTCCCTCGGTTCATTGGATAAATAACCCTGAAAACATTGGATTTGGTAAAGCAAACAATATAGGATTTGAAACCGCTAAAGGTGAGTATACCCTCATCCTCAATCCTGATACCGTATTACAATCTGATGCAATAGAAAAATGTCTAAACTTTTTAGGAGATCATCCAGAGGTAGGTGGCTTGGGTATTCAAGGAATAGACGGTAGCGGTAGATTTCTACCCGAAAGCAAACGAGCGCTTCCTACGCCCTTGGTGGCTTTGTGGAAGATTACAGGGCTGAGTTCACTCTTCCCCAAATCACGCTTATTTGCGCGCTATCATTTGGGACATCTTGATAAAAATGAAAACCATGAAGTGGATATCCTTGTAGGGTGTTTCATGATGGTGCCCACGAAACTACTGCGTCAAGTGCAAGGTTTTGACACGCGATATTTCATGTATGGTGAGGATATAGATCTGAGCTATGAACTTCAAAAAACAGGTAAGAAAAATATTTACTTCAGTGAAAGCAGAATTATTCACTACAAAGGAGAAAGCACTAAGCGCGGCAGTTTAAACTATGTTCGTATGTTCTACAAAGCCATGGTATTGTTTTCTCAAAAGCAATTCAGTGGCAGCGCAGCATGGGCCTACAAACTCCTTATTTATTTTGGGATATACCTAAGAGCATCACTAGCCGTTGTGGCTCGGATTGCAAGAAGCGCCTTTGCTCCTGCATTGGACGGCGCCTTGCTTTTTACAGTTTTAAACCATATTAAAGTCTATTGGGAATTCAACCACAGATTTATCAATGGCGGTTCCTATCCTGACTTGTACACCTTTCAAATCCAAGGATCGTATGTCTTTTTATGGATTTTTGGGCTTTGGGTAGGCGGAGCCTATTTCAAAGGAACTCAGCCCAAGCACCTGATTCGCTCCATGTTTTTTACCACGCTGTTGATTGGCTTTGCATATGGGCTTCTTCCAGAGGAACTTCGTTTTTCAAGAGCGCTACTCATGCTAGGTGCTTTAATTGGAACAGCAGTTTTACTGTCCTATAGAGCCCTGATTTCTCTACTTACTGGTCAAAGACTCTTCCAAGAACAACAACAACAACCTCGTATTATTTTCTACGGGAAAGATTCCAATTTTGAATCGCTGCAGACCATCTTAAAAGAGAGTAATGTATATCCTGCTTTTACTTGGAAACAGAATCCACTTGAAGAAAATGATATAGAAACGCTAGGCGCCCTTATTCAATTACACCGCATAAATGAGCTCATTATTGACAACGATTCAATCAGTTATGATAAATTCATTGAATTGACCGTACAACTCGGATCCCATACATCAATCAAGTCATTATTGCCTCATCAGGGGTTTATAATTGGTTCCGACAGCAGCTTAAGTCAGGGGAGCACCTACAAGAAACAATACTTTATAAGTGACCCAAATTATTTAAGGCAGCGACGAATATATGAGATAGTCCTAACCTTTTTTATACTCAATGTGCCCGTTTCCCTTCTTACCGCTTTAATCTTTGGGCGTTTAAATGGCTGGAAGGCATGGATTCAAAACGCGGGTAATATCTTAATCGGAAAAAGGTCTTTAATTGGATACACATCCGCTTTAGGCGAAAAGTTTTCACTACCCGAAATACCTGAACCGATTTTTGACATTTGCAGAGAATTGCCAAAGGAATTAGACTTTCCTCAAAATGCTAAAGCCTTCATTGAGGATTATGCAAAAGAGGCTCAAATCCATACCGATCTATTGCGCTTATGGCAATTAAGCAAATACTAAACTGTTTAAATTACCACAGTTTTTTGCCGTAAATTCGAGGTCGATAAACCGAAATATCAATGGCTCAATTAGAATTAATCCTACCCAAAATGGGTGAATCCGTTGCTGAAGCTACCATTACCACGTGGCTTAAAAATGAAGGTGACTTCATTGAAGCTGAGGAAAGTGTTGTTGAAGTTGCTACTGACAAAGTAGACAGCGAAGTTCCTTCACCTGTTAGCGGAAAGCTCATCAAAATCATAAGTAATGTTAATGATGTGGCCCAAGTTGGTGAGGCTATAGCCATTATTGAAACAGAAGGTGCCGATGCATCTACTTCAGGTAATGAGGTAGTATCTACCCCCGTTGAGGAGGTTGCTGCAAAAATTGAAACTCAAGTTACAGCGGCTGCAGAAACTGTTGCGCCGCCTGCAATTCATGAACCTATTTCTAAAGAGTCGAATGGCAGATTTTATTCCCCTTTAGTGCGTAGCATGGCCAAAGAGGAAGGGATAAATCAAACGGAATTGGACGGAATTCCTGGTTCGGGCAAGGACGGTCGCGTTACTAAAAAAGATGTTTTAACCTACCTTGAAGGAGGTCGTGTTGCCGCGGCGTCATCAAAAGTAGAAGCAACACCTTCGGCCCCGGTATCTACGCCCGCTCCTGCACCACAAAAAGCAACTACTGCGCCAAGCATTACTCCTTCCGCTGGAGATGAAATAATTGAAATGGACCGCATGAGAAAGCTCATTGCAGATCACATGGTGAATTCTGTGAAAACCTCTCCGCATGTAACGTCCTTTGTTGAGGCAGATATGACAAAGGTGGTTTTATGGAGAAACAAGGTGAAGAACAGCTTTTTTGATAAACATGGCGAAAAAATAACCTTTACTCCAATCATCATGGAAGCCATAGTAAAAGCCATTCAGGACTTCCCTATGAT
>PXYR01000014.1:0-9692 GCA_003023665.1 Bacteroidota bacterium | reverse complement strand
ATGGCTGCTGGAGCCATTGTAAAAAAACCCGCTGTTGTGGAAACTCCGGAAGGAGATTTAATTGCGGTTAGGCACAAAATGTTCTTAAGCCATAGCTACGACCACAGGGTGGTAGATGGAGCTTTAGGCGGAAAGTTTGTTAAACGCGTAGCTGATTATCTTGAATCTTGGGATTTGAATAGAGAAATTTAAGTTCAGCACATTAAACCGTATTTTAGAACCGCCTTCGGGCGGTTTTTTTAACCTTATATTTTTTTCATGCAACTCAATCTTGTTCGTCCTATTTGCATTTTTGACTTAGAAACCACTGGTGTGAACGTCACCAACGATAGAATCGTTGAAATCTGTATCCACAAGGTAAATCCATCGGGAGAAGAGGATACATATACTTGGAGAGTAAACCCTACCATTCCAATCCCAACCGGTTCTTCCTTGGTTCATGGAATCTACGATCATGACATTGCCAACGAACCTACATTTCAGGAAATCGCACCTGAGATTCATCAATTGATAAGCGACAGCGATTTAGCTGGATTCAACAGTAACAAGTTTGACATTCCTCTTTTAGCAGAAGAGTTTCTGCGTGCTGGAATTGATTTTGACATGAGCAATAGAAGAGCCGTGGACGTTCAGAATATCTTTCACCGAATGGAACAAAGAACTTTGAGTGCGGCGTTCAAATTTTATTGTAATCAAAATCTAGAAAATGCACATAGTGCAGAAGCAGACGTTTTGGCTACCTACGAAATATTAAAAGCGCAGATACAGCGATACGATGAATTAGAAAATGACATGAACTTTTTGGCCGATTTTTCTAATAGACAAAAAGTTGCTGACTTTGCCGGTTTCATAGCCTTTAATGAAAGTGAGGAAGAGGTTTTTACCTTTGGAAAGTACAGAGGAAGGACAGTAAAAGCAGTACTAAACGAAAATCCCGGATATTACAGTTGGATACAAAACGCGGATTTCCCTTTGTACACCAAAAAGGTATTAACCGCCATTCGATTAAGAGAATTTAACAAAGGATAAATATGAAAATCATCTGTATTGGTCGCAATTATGCGAAGCATGCGGCTGAATTAAATAATCCGGTTCCAGAAGAACCGGTGGTGTTCCTGAAACCGGACACGGCTATTCTTTTAAAGAAGCACCCATTTTTCATTCCAGAACACAGCAAGGAAATTCATCACGAAATAGAATTGGTAGTCAAAATAAACCGACTAGGAAAGCATATCGAACCGCGTTTTGCTCATAAATATTATGATGAAGTTGGATTGGGGATAGATTTTACTGCACGCGACGTACAGGCTGACTGTAAGAAAAAGGGGTTGCCCTGGGAAAAAGCTAAAGCCTTTGATGGTTCGGCAGCCGTAAGTAGATTTTTCAAAATTAAGGAGTTGAATCAACCTATTACAAACATCCAATTCCACTTGGATATCAATGGTAAAACAGTACAATCGGGCAATACGAAAAACATGTTATTTCCTGTAGATGAATTGATTGCGCACGTAAGTAAATACTTCACACTGAAAACAGGGGATTTGATTTTTACAGGTACCCCTGCCGGCGTAGGTCAAGTGTTTAAAGAAGACCTTTTAGAACTTTACCTAGAGGACCAACGCATCTTCTATTTCAATGTCAAATAATTAGGCTGAATAGTCAAGAACCACTTTCCCTCATTCCTTACACACTTTTAGCTCTAGCTAAGTCGGGCGCATTGTCATTTTTATATATTTGTAAGTACCTGAAAAAGGTTAACACAAAAGCGTTTAGCAATGAAGAAAAGCTTAGTAGCTACCCTCCTTTTTGTTGTCTCTGCAACTACAGCATTCGGTCAATTTGCCCCACCAATTGACACAGTTTTTACAGAAAATTTTGACGGCGCTTTAGGTGCAGACTCAATCGCCGCCAATTACAATACAGATTCCTTAAATGCGATTAGAACGTGGAATGATACGTCATTCCTAAGCACCACGGGATCAAGCTCATTCCATACTCAGATTTACGCATCAGATTCCATCATTTTTGAAACCGATGCTTTCAGTACGGTTACCTATACGAATGTAAGGTTCACTTTTGACCATATCTGTAAAATACGCTTTATACAAAAGGCCTATATACAGATGTCTAGAGATAATGGAGCTACATGGGTGAACTTGACTGGTTCCGAATACAAAGGAGAGTCTCCACAATTTGCGGGTCAAGGATGGTTTAACGAACTGTCTTACCCTTCTGCCCTTCTATCTCCTTATTGGGAGGGACCAACTATTGGCAATAACAATTCAGGAACCACTCCAACTGCCGCGTGGTGGGCAAGGGAAACTTTTGATTTAGGCTCCTACTTAGGTGCTTTTGACCCCGTTAACAATCAAGACGGATTTGCGCAGTGTAAGATTCGCTTTGTAATGACGAACAAAACGGGAACCCCTTCGCCAAACGCACTTGCAGGCTGGTTTGTTGACAACATAATGGTAGAAGCTGCACCCTGTGAATTGGAACCACCGGTTATTGATTGGGTAAATGTAAGTCAACCCGCTCAACCTATTGGGGCTAGATACATGCCCACTCAGGACGTAAGGTTTAAAGGCGAGGACAATGTTGGGGTAGACAGCTCAAAAATTTACTTTAGAAGATACGATTGGTCAGCCGGTTCTTGGACGAATTGGCGCGACTCATTAATGACTCCGAGCAATACAAACGCTTGTCCACTTGCAGCGAATTTCGCTTATACGTTTAACGGAATTAGTGTGAATGACACCATAGAATGGTATGTTCGAATATTCGACTGTGCCTGTCCCAATGTTATTCGTAGTCCGCTTGAGTCTGCAACCAATACAACAAATAAATTTTGGCGTGAACCTGCGCTACCAGCGATTTGTGGTGCAACAACTCCTTCTACATTCCCCTTCTCTTCCACCCTTCCATTTACAGAAGACTTTGAAGATCCGGTTTATTGGGTAGCTGGTTCCGGTGCCGGTCTTTCAGGAACTGCACACAGAGGAAGTTGGCCATCACAGAATCCAACTGTAGGTAAGAATTTTAATGTAATCCCTACGCAAAATACGATTGGTTATGCATGGTCCATTCGAGTGGGTCAAACATCAACTCCTCAAACTGGACCTGATGGTGATGCGTCTTCTAATATTTTAGGCAAATACATTTTTACCGAGGCTAGTCAAGGAAACAACAACAATATTACACACATGAGACCGCCTTGTATTGACTTAAGTAATTTGACTTGTGCTTTGCTTGAATTTGAGTATCACATGTATGGCTCAGAAATTAATAAGCTTCGCATTAGTATAGACACAGGGAAGAATACGAGCAACTGGACCTTATTGGAAGATATCGTTGGACAACAACAAACTAAAACTACCGACCCTTGGCAGAAATATTCAATTGACCTCACGGAATATATAGGTGATTACGCTAGATTAAGATTCACTGGAATTAGAGGTTCTGGAGCAAGAGGTGATATTGCTATAGACAACATAAATATATACGAACCTACTATTTATGAAGTGGCGCTTCGTGAAGTGTTCAACCCTGAAAACGGCTATTGTTCTTATAGTAATAATGAACTTTTAGATTTATGGGTGCAGAATAACGGCTGTGCGACTATAGATACCATACCGGTTTCTTGGTCTTACGACTATACGGATTTATCAGGGGCTACCTCCACCGTAACTCATACAGAATACATTACGAACAAAACCCTAGAAACTGGAGATTCTACCTTCTACACGTTTGCTGTAGGTCCAGACTTAAGCAGTTACGGTACCTACGACATTACGGTGTACACCCACTTACCTGGTGATAGTCTTTTCTCCAATGATACCGTTGGACCAATTCGTGTTGTGCATGAAGAACCGTATTCGAACTTCCCTTATGTGTTAGATTTTGATGATGCGGCTACCGTTCCCGGTAACAACACGCCGTTTAATGCCGGTACTTTCCCAAATACAGTTTTCACAGCAACGCCGGCAAGTAATAGCGGGAATTATGCTTTCATGGTAGGTTCAAGTTACACACCAACCGTAGGTACAGGCCCCATTTCTGATTACAGTAAAAAAGGAAATTATTTGGTTGCAGAAGGCGATTATGGTATCTCACCAACGAGTGCAACACTTCTTTCTAGATGTCTTGATTTATCAGGTATGACACAACCTGTATTACAGTTTCGACATCACATGTGTGGCGCAGACATAGGTGCAATTAGAGTGCAATGGGTACAAGCTGGCGAGAATTTCTGGTCAAATCCAATGTCACCTTACGCCGTTACTCTTGCAGATGAAAAAGATCCATGGAGCCACTATGAGTTGGATCTAAGTGCCCAAGCTGGCAATATCATCAAAATCAGATTCATTGCTCAGAAATCCGGATTAGGTATTGCTGCGGACATTGCGTTTGATGACATTGCAATTTTTGATAAAGCCAATATTGATGTTGGTGTAGATAGAATAAATACTCCAGGTGCGCGAATCAATATGACAGGTGGACCTGCGGCCAAGCGATTGAATATCAATTTGAGAAACTTTGGTGTACAAACTCAAAACAATATTCCTATTAGTTACACTGTCACTCCAACTTGTGGACCAAATGCAGGGGTAAGCACAACCTACAGTTTTACACACACAGGATCTATAGCACCTGGTACGGAAGATGTAGCAATTGATGCTACCAACACTGTGGCATGGCCTAAGGGTTCTTTTGAAGTATCTGCGTGGACTACGAAAACTGGCGATAGTAATTCTTGGAACGATAGCGCATATACATCTTCAACAGGCTGGCCTGAGCAATACATTCAGGGTGGTTTTATTGAAGATTTTGAAAATTGTTCCGTCGGAGATACGAGCGGATTCTTCGCTTCTGGTGACCTAAACATATTCAAAACCGGCTCCATAACAGCCCTTGGAGGAAATAACGGCTACGCATCTGGCGTCAATATAGTAGCCCAAGGAGGACTTGAAGAATACCTATATTTCCCAAGATTCATTGGCTTTGACACTATAGCCGGTGCAGAATTACGCATCACCCACGACATTGATTTAGGAGCCGGAGACGTTGCGCTTCTAGAAACCCAAGCTGGTGGACAATGGACTACACTAGGTCTGTGGGATCCACAAGGAATTATTAGCACGAATTGGTATAATACGGGGACTTCCGTGGTAGCGGATGCTTGGATAGGGACCATTGGTCAGCAGACAAGTATTTGGCCATTATATGCCTATAATTTCTCTGCAGCTCCATTGGTCTTAAGGGCACGTTTACTAACCGTAGGCGGTAATAAGGACGGATGGAACATTGATAAAGTAGAAGTCTATGTGCCCCCTCAAAACAGTGCAGCACCCATTAATCTAACTACCATAGAATACTTAGCGGTACCGGATCAAAATAATCACATCACAGTGAATATTAAGAATACGGGAGCAAAGGTATTAGATAGTTGTATGGCAGAATATAGTGTTGACGGAGGGGTAACCTGGTCTACACCAGAAAAAGTGGTCTTCAATCCACCGCTGATTCCACGCAAGACCGCTTGGTATGACTTTAACGCCCCTTGGGTGAACCCTACCAGCGGAGTTCATAATATTTGTGTTCGAACTTCTTTACCCGATAGCAAGCCAGATAATGACACCTCTGACGATTTAATCTGCAAGGATATTACGGTTTTAGGTAAAATAGACATGTCAGTAGACAGTTCCTACTGTAATAATTTTGACGATCCTACAATAGACCCTTGGTTAACGCTAAATACTTTTGTTAAAGATGGAAATTCTATTTGGGAAGAAGGTACACCAAACAATGCCCCTCTTGTAAGTACAAATTCAGGAGCCAATGCATGGGTCACCGATCTAAATGCGAACTATGAAAAGAGAGATTCTTCATCTTTGTTTACGCCGGTATTTGCCATTGATTCAGGCCAAATTTATACCTACGAATTCATGCATCAGTTCTCTACAGAATTGTACCATGACGGCGGTACAGTAGACATTACATTTGACGGTGGTATTAACTGGCATACTGTAGGTACCAATCTTTATGGAGCTACTTGGTTTAATACAAGCTTTGTAACCTCTTTAGATGTTTACAACCCTGGTTGGACCGGATTAAGTGGTGGATGGATACCTGCCAAAATTAATTTGAGCGTAGATACGGCACGCAATGCTATCTTCCGATTCAGATTTGCTTCTGATGAGACTATTAATAAGGCTGGATGGGCAATAGATGATTTCTGTTTCTACGAGAGCGATAGTCAAGACCGTGTATATGTAATCGGAGAAGAAGAACTTGAACATTACATTGGCGTAGGAAAGATTCATCCGAACCCAACATCAGGCTATGCTCAATTACCTATTTCATTCCAAAGTGAAGCCGACGTGACTATCACTATAAGAAATACCCAAGGTCAATTGATGATGACCCAAACGGTACACGGTAAGGAAGGTATCAACACCTACCCTATTGAAACTAGTGGTTGGGCATCAGGTATGTACATAGTAGAAACTTTATCTCCTCTAGGAACTGACGTACAAAGACTGATTGTTGAATAATCAATCAACGCAACTATTTTTTTCACCCTCGCCTTCTTCTTTTGAAGTGGCGGGGGTGTTTTTTTGTGCGATTTTGTCAGTATTGACTCAATACTTAAGACAAATCTTCCGGTTCGCAAACACCTAACTGATAGGTTGTCAGTAGTTTAACTCTAGGCATGAGAATTGGTGAATTCTATGCAATCCAAAACCTATAATGATGAATATTGATAAATTCACTACCAAGAGCCAAGGAATTATTGCAGCTGCTCAGTTTTCAGCTACGGACAAAAAACACGGGAACGTTGAAGCTCTGCACCTCTTGGAGGCGCTTATTACAGAGGATACTAGCGTTTTACCATTTGTACTACAGCAAGCTGAATTAAATAAAGAAGTGCTTCAAAAGACAGTAGAAGCTGCTGTTAAAAGCCTACCCATTCTTAGCAATCAGTCAGAAACATTAATGGGAAGAGATGCCGCCTTCATACTTCAAAAATCGTTGCAAATCGCAAATAAAATGAAAGACGATTATGTAGCTAGTGAGCATCTGCTAATGGCACTTATGGATGATAAAGGCACGGCAGGTAAATTACTACATGATACTGGACTATCTAAAAGACTTCTAGAAGAGTCTATCTCTTCATTGCGTAAAGGAAGGCAAGTGAATAGCACAAGCGCGGAAAGCACCTACAATAGTCTAGAGAAATACGCCAAGAATCTCAATAAGATGGCGGAAGAAGGTCGTTTAGATCCTGTTATAGGCAGAGGGGATGAAATACGCCGTGTGTTACAAATCTTGTCAAGAAGGACCAAAAACAATCCTATTCTTGTTGGCGAACCAGGAGTGGGTAAGACAGCCATCGCGGAAGGATTGGCACAGCGTATTCTAAAAGGGGATGCTCCAGAAAATCTTAAGGATAAAACCGTTTACAGTTTGGATATGGGAGCACTTATTGCCGGTGCAAAATATAAGGGAGAATTTGAAGAACGTCTAAAATCCGTTGTCAAAGAGGTGATAGCTAGTGAAGGAAACATCTTGCTTTTTATTGATGAAATTCATACGCTAATCGGAGCCGGTAAAAGCGAAGGAGCCATGGATGCCGCCAACATCCTTAAACCTGCTCTAGCCAGAGGAGAACTAAGGTCCATAGGTGCGACAACTTTGGATGAATACCAAAAGTATTTTGAAAAGGATAAAGCGCTCGAACGAAGATTTCAAAAAGTTCTAGTAGAAGAACCAGATATTGAGAGCAGTATAAGTATCCTACGTGGTATAAAAGAAAAATATGAGACGCACCATAAGGTCCGTATCAAAGATGCTGCAGTGATCAGTGCCGTTGAGTTGAGTGCTAGATACATTAGTGAGCGATTCCTGCCAGATAAAGCCATTGACTTGATGGATGAAGCAGCCTCAAAAATTCGTATGGAAATCAATTCTAAGCCTGAAGAATTAGATATTCTTGATCGCAAAATATTGCAATTAGAAATTGAACAAGAAGGAATCAAGCGTGAAGACGATAAGAAGAAGTTGGCTACCATTAAATCAGAGCTGGGCGAGTTATACGAAGAACGCGATGGACTGAATGCAGTCTGGGAACGCGAAAAAAAACATGCTGACCAAATACAAGAAACTAAAGAGCAATTAGAAAATCTTCGTACTGAGGCAGAACGTGAAGAACGCAATGGAAATTATGGACGCGTAGCTGAGATACGCTACGGATTAATGCAAGACTTAGAAGCAAATCTTGAGAAAGCAGAAAAAGAGCTTGAAGAATCGGATCGCACCATGATTAAGGAAGAAGTTACTTCCGAAGACATTGCAGAAGTAGTCAGTCGCTGGACCGGAATTCCTTTGAATAAAATGTTAGAAAGTGAACGTTCTAAATTGCTTCATTTGGAAGAAGAACTGCAAAAGCGTGTGGTGGGACAAGATTTGGCTATTGTGGCCGTAAGTGATGCAATACGAAGATCACGAGCCGGCTTGGGAGACCCAAATAAGCCAATTGGTAGTTTTCTGTTTTTAGGAACCACGGGCGTTGGAAAAACAGAGTTGGCAAAAGCACTGGCAAGCTATCTGTTTAATGACGAGGGACAACTCACTCGTATAGACATGTCTGAATACCAAGAAAAACATAGTGTAAGTAGACTATTAGGTGCACCTCCTGGATATGTGGGTTATGATGAAGGCGGTCAATTAACTGAAGCCGTTAGACGTATGCCTTACAGTGTAGTATTGCTTGATGAAATTGAAAAAGCACACCCTGATACCTTCAATATACTTCTTCAAGTATTGGATGATGGACATCTCACAGACAACAAAGGGCGTGTGGTCAACTTTAAGAATACCATAATCATTATGACCAGTAATGTAGGGTCCTCCATAATTAATGAGGCGCTTGAAAGTTGGACAGGAGAGCAGAATGAAACGCTAATGCAACGACTTAAGCCTGAACTTATTGGGATGTTGAGGAGTACAATGAGACCTGAATTTCTCAACAGGATTGATGAGATTAATGTATTCGCTCCCCTAGGTAAACAGCATATGGCTCGTATTGTGAATCTGCAATTGGAGATTGTGAAAAATAGATTGGTTAAACAGCAAATTACCCTTGAGGCTTCCTCTGAAGCCGTTGATTTTCTATCTGAAGTAGGATATGAACCTCAATATGGAGCAAGACCCATTAAACGTGCGATTCAAGAACTTGTATTAAACGCTTTATCTAAAAGCATTATTGCTGGCGAAGTAAGCGCAGATGATGTCATATTATTGGACGCCTTTGAAGACAAACTTGTGTTTAGAAATGTGGAACTGCCCCTGAAAAGAAGTAGTATTTAACGATAGATCCTGCGTCTATTCAAATACGCAGTCCACTTGCGTTGATTGATCAAATGCCCGGCATAATTCCTTGCGAAGGCGTGATAACCGGGCTTGTCAGGATTAGCGCACATATAGAGATAATCATGGTAAGGAGCATTTAAGACCGCCAAAAGGGCTGCTCTTTCAGGAACACAAATAGGTCCTGGGGGGAGCCCTTTTATTTTATAGGTATTATAAGGATCATCAATCAATAAGTCCTTTTTTAAGACTCTTCTCACCTCCATTTCCGGATTCTTTCTCTTGAGCGCATAGATTACGGTTGGATCTGCTTGAAGACTCAT
>PXYR01000013.1:12791-21322 GCA_003023665.1 Bacteroidota bacterium | reverse complement strand
GCTGGAATAACGGATGGGGATACGGCATGTATGACCCCTACAGTTATGGATGGAATCCTTATGGTAATTCTTGGGGGTGGAACAATGGATGGGGCAATAACAATGGGTGGACCAACACAGGAACCTCTGGTTCTGGATCAGGTACTACAAATTCGTCCATAAAAACAAATTATAGTGGCAGTCGACCAACTAAATACCAATCATTTCGTGGATCAGGCACAAGCAGTGGCAGAACATTGGGAGGATCGTCTTCAACTTCAACCGGATGGCGCGGTATCATAGAATCCGCAACTTCCCTGCAAGAAACTCAGGTACAAAAAAATGTTCGCTCATCTTATCCACGGAGTAATAGCGCCTCAAGCTACACCACCAAACGAAATCAGTCTAGCAAGGAAAACTCTTCTAGAATGTATAATGATAACAACCGTTCAAGATCCTATCAATCGTCTCCTGAGCGCACAAATAATTCAAGTCGCAGTTATTCTCCTTCACCTTCTAGAAATACTCGGACGTCAAATTCTAATAGTTCAAATAGCAGAAGGCGATGAGTAGAAAATTCACTCTACTGCTTGCATTTTTTAGCGCTCTTATTGTTCAAGGTCAGGATTTAGATTATTTCGCAGAACTTAGTAATCCATTGGCTTTTGGTGATAGTAGAAACAATGCTATGGCCGGTAATATGATAGCTATGAGTGGCTCTCTCACAGCACTTGCCCATAATCCTGCGACTGCCGGACTCTACCGCAAAGATGTATTCACATTAGATGCAAATAGTTTTGGATCAAGAAACGTGAATTCAACGGGAGGTACCATAGGTAATAGCGCCAATTTAAACATTGGAAGTGTAGGATTTCTTGCACGTAATCCAGATGACGGTTGGCACTTTTTCTTCACATACAACACCGAGCAAATATATAGAGCAAGGGTTCGAAACAATCAGGCAAACTCGGGCTCAATAATCAGCCAGTTTATAAACAATGCTGCCGGTACTCTTCCCGATTATCTTGGAGTGAATGTAGGTGCTTATGAAGATATGATTTACCAGAGCTATGGAATTGATT
Organism: Bacteroidota bacterium; assembly: GCA_003023665.1. Taxonomy (GTDB): domain Bacteria; phylum Bacteroidota; class Bacteroidia; order Flavobacteriales; family Schleiferiaceae; genus UBA10364. Next base: position 20,261 of record PXYR01000013.1, on the reverse strand, counting down.
ACAATAGTAATACCGGTGAATATTTTTCGAGTGCTAATCTAAATGATGTAGATACTAGACACCTCTATTTTAGAAAGGGTCTTAAAAATAGATGGACCGCAGGAGCAGGTAAAGGAATTTCGCAAAGATTTTATATTGGTGGAGCTCTAAGTATCATGCACACTTTTGAATCCGTTGAGGTGGAGCATTACGAAATTTTCAATGAAACCTCCGACCTAATCCAATTTGATATGGAAGAATGGTGGAAAAACAGTGCAATCGGTATTACAGGTAATGTAGGTATGTATTATCGACCTATTCAATCCGTTCGTTTTGCTGCAGCTATTGAATTACCGAATATTTTAGGTTTCACTCAGGAATGGGAAACCCAATTCACAATTGACCGGCCATCTGTTCCTTCTGATCTTACGAGCCAAATAGGTTATGGAGAGGATTATCAATGGTCCATGATAACTGCTCCTAAATTGAGTAGCGGAATAACTTTTGTTGCTGGTCGTGTGGGATTATTTACTGTAAACTATGCCTATATTCCCACAGGTGTTGGCAGGATGACTAGCGAGTATGAAAGGTACTTAAACAATGCTATTGATTCACTATTGACACCTACACATAGATTTGGCGCTGCGGGAGAAATTAGACTTGGAGTAACTACAATTAGCGGTGGTGCTTCGTTCATCAATAGCGCACAAGAATCTCTTGGGCCTCAGATACAAACAGGAATAGGTGCTAGCATTAAATCTGGAAATACCACCTATTTTTTTTCTTACGGACAAATAATTAGAGACAAACAGTATTACATGTACAGCGCTGATTATTCTAATGCAGTATCCTACTCAAATTCACTCTCTGTTTTAAGTACTGGGGTTACGGTTAAATTTTAAGGTTTTTTAGTCGTTTTAGTTTAATTTGCATCAACCTAAACTCAAACGAATTTCTACTGTTGAATTATTGTAGAATCATATAACCTTCTTAGATCAGAATTATGCAAAAGTTTTGGACGCTTTTATTTGCCTTGACCATCACATTATCTGGATACAGCCAGAGAAAATCAAAAGACGACGCACCTTCTTGGACCAGTGCCAATACAAGTGCATTTAAATTTAGAGACATTGGACCAGCCACAACATCTGGGCGAATTGCAGATTTAGCAGTCAATCCAAACAATAGTGCTGAAATGTACTTAGCACTGGCTTCAGGCGGCGTTTGGAAAACATCAAATAACGGAACAACCTGGAAAGCGATTTTTGACAATGAAAATTCCTACAGTACGGGGTGTATTGAAATAGACCCAAACAATACCAACACGATTTGGGTGGGTTCTGGAGAAAACAACAATCAAAGATCTGTAGCATACGGTGACGGGGTTTATGTTAGTAGAGATGGGGGCAAATCCTGGACAAATACTGGGCTTAAAGAAAGTGAACATATTGGTATGATTGCGATTGATCCTACCAATTCGAACCATGTATACGTGGCAGCCTACGGACCTCTATGGAAAAAAGGAGGTGATCGAGGGATTTATGAGTCTAACGATGGGGGGCAAAATTGGAATAGAATTCTGGAAGTTAGTGAGCACACTGGATTTAATGAAATTCATATGGACCCTAGAAATCCAAATGTGCTTTACGCAGCTGCTCATCAAAGAAGAAGACACGTTTACACCCATCTAAGTGGAGGCCCTGAAAGTGCGCTCTATAAAAGTATTGACGGAGGACAAAACTGGAATAAAGTAGGAGGTGGATTCCCTGGAGGCAATGTTGGCCGAATTGGTATGGATATTAGTCCGGCAAATCCAGACATTCTGTATGCTACAGTTGAAGGTCATGGAATGTACAAGAGTACTGATCGCGGAGAAAGTTGGAGCAAGCAAAGTGGGCATGAAACAAGCGGTAATTACTATGTAGAACTCATAGCGCATCCAACTAAGGAAAATACAGTTTACAGCATGGATACCTACGCTCACGTAAGCAACGATGGCGGTAAAAACTTTAATCGCATACCAAAGAAATTAAAGCATGTAGATAACCATTGCTTGTGGATTGATCCAACAAACACCAAACACATGCTAATCGGAACGGACGGAGGACTTTATGAGACCTGGGATGAAATGGCTAATTGGAATTGGCGCGCAAACCTTCCAACGATTCAGTTTTACCGAGTTGCAGTTGATAATGATTGGCCATTCTACAATGTGTATGGAGGAACTCAAGACAACAACTCCTTAGGCGGACCTTCTCAAACCATCAATAGAAGAGGAATTATTAATAGTGATTGGATTGTTACCAATGGAGGCGACGGTTTTGAAAGTGCTACTGATCCAGAAGACCCTAATATTGTTTATGCACAAGCACAATATGGCTGGCTAGTCAGGTTTAACAAACAAACTGGAGAAAAAACACCCATACAGCCGCAACCTAGGTATAAAGAACCTGCATACCGTTGGAATTGGGACGCGCCTCTACTCACAAGCAAGCATGCCAAAAAGACCATTTACTTTGCAGCAAATAAAGTCTTCAAATCAGAGGATCGCGGCGGATCATGGCAAGTCATTTCTGAAGATTTATCCCGTCAAATAGACCGTAATACTTTACCGATTATGGACAGATATTGGGGTCCAGAGGCTATTGCACTGCACAAAAGCACCTCTATTTACGGCAATATTGTAACCTTGAGAGAGCACCCGAACAATTCTGGTGAACTTTGGGCCGGAACGGACGATGGTTTAGTTTGGAAAACAAGCGACGATGGAAAAACATGGTCGAGCATTAAAAACTTCACCGAATTGCCAAAGACTAAAGTGGGGTCGTTGAGTCTTCCTCTTGTTTATGTTCAAGATATTGTGCTTTCTTCACACCAGAAAGATCTAGTTTATGTGGTGTTCAACAATCACAAAAATGGTGATTTTAAGCCCTACATTTATAAAAGCGCCAATGGCGGAAAAAGCTGGGAGGGCATTGCTAGCGATTTACCTAATCGCGGAACAGTCTATTCCTTAGTAGAAGATCCAATTAATCCAGACCTGCTATTCGCAGGTACCGAATTTGGATTATTTTTCACGCTAAACGGCGGAGAAAACTGGGCACAACTAAAGGGTGGTCTACCAACTATTGCAGTCAAGGACATTGCCATTCAAGAAAGAGAAAATGATCTAGTATTAGCAACTTTTGGAAGAGGGTTTTATGTTTTAGATAATTATTCCCCTTTGAGAGAGCTTAATTATGTCTTAGAGCAAGAAGCTGCATTCTTTTCAACCAAGCCTGGCTTATTATTCCAAAGAGCCAACATTGGCGGTATGGGTTATAAAGGTGGACAGCACTATCGTTCAAAAAATCCACCCATGGGTGTAACCTTTCAACTTCACCTAGCAGAAGGAGCAACAAGAGTTAAAGATGCACGTCCAGAGGCGAATAATGAATTACCCCACTACCCTACTATGGACCAATTGCGCGCGGAAGATTGGGAGGAAACACCGTACTTATTGTATACCATTAAAGACGACCAAGGATCAGAAGTCGCGCGTTTTACTCGGGGCGACTTTAAAGGTATAGAGCGGTTTACATGGAACGCTAAATACAGCAGTAAGGCTAGTATTAATTCTAATGGAGAGCCAAAAACAAATCCTAGTACGACAACCTTTGTAAAGCCCGGAACGTATCATATATCTGTAATGCGCTCAACTAATGGAGAACTTAAAGAATTGATTTCAGATCATGAATTTGAGGTAAATCATTTGTATAACTACGAGGAGATTGACTATGAATTCAATGCTAAGATTGATGAAGTCTATGCGGAGGCAAATCGTATCGAATATGAATTTAACGAATTAAAGGACGAGCTAAACGAATTACGTGCTGGCTTTAGAAACACCGTGGGAGCTTCAACAACAGATTTGCAGGCTGCAAGAGGCATTGACGTCAAATTGAAAGAGCTAAGCCTACTCCTGAACGGCGATCCTTCTCGTACCAAACGTGAAATGGAAACGGTTCCATCTCTAGGGGATGTAGTAGGTATTCTTGCTTGGGGAGCATGGAACCATAGAGGTGCCCCAACGGGTTCTATGAAAAATATGTTAGACGATGCTCAGGCAATGATAAAAGATGCCGCGATGGCTCTAGAATCGATTGAAAAGCAGATTGATGAATTAGAAGAAAAAGCACAGAGCCAAGGAGTTCCATATTGGGATTGATTCATGTAACTTTGCGCCCCTAAAATTAACCGGTTATTTATGCCTAGTAACTTAGATGAAATACTTTTTGAAGCCATAGGCGATGCTCATGAAAGCTTCTCCGCAACCACACCTTTGCGTGCTGATGCGTTCGAAAAAAGTGATGAAGAGAAAATTGAGATTATTTCCAATCATGTCAGGGGAATTTTAGAAACCTTAGGAATGGATTTAACGGATGACAGTCTTCAAGGCACACCTAATCGGGTAGCTAAGCTTTACGTTAATGAGGCATTTGGGGGCTTACATCCCAAGCGCAAGCCAAGCATGAGTACTTTTGAAAACAATTACAGGTATGATGAGATGCTCGTGGAGAAAAATATTGTGGTGTATTCAACCTGTGAGCATCACCTTCTACCGATTATAGGTCGGGCTCATGTCGCTTACATTTCAAAAGGCAAAGTGGTTGGCCTGAGCAAAATGAATCGAATAGTAGATTATTATGCTAAACGTCCTCAGGTGCAAGAGCGTCTAACTAGACAAGTAGTTTTGGCCCTTCAAGAAGTTTTAGACACTGAAGATGTGGCGTGTGTGATTGATGCTAAGCACCTTTGTGTTAATTCCAGAGGTATACGAGACATTGAAAGTTCCACGGTAACGGCAGAATTTGGAGGAGTTTTTAAAGAAGAAACCAAGAAAAAGGAATTCTTGAATTACATCAATTTAAAGACCGATTTCGGTGCCTAATGGACCCATTGTATAAGCAATATCCCGTTCACGTTGAAGACAGTTTGCGTCGCTCAAAAGAACTATTGACTCCCGTGAGCGAAGGAAGAGTGGGTATGTATGTTTGTGGTCCAACTGTTTACTCAAATGTGCATCTAGGTAATGCGCGAACCTTTACTTCATTTGACTTCATATTCAGGTACCTCTCCCACTTAGGTTATAAAGTCCGTTATGTTCGTAATATAACGGATGCAGGTCATTTAGAAAATGATGCAGACGAAGGAGAAGATAAAATTGCGAAGAAAGCCCGGCTCGAAGAGCTCGAACCTATGGAAATCGTACAACGTTATACCGTTGATTTTCATAAGGTCATGCATCAACTCAATGCGCTACCTCCATCCATAGAGCCCACAGCTACAGGACACATAGTAGAGCAAATTGAAATGATTCAAGCCATAATCAATAGCGGATGGGCCTATGAAAGTAACGGTTCTGTTTACTTTGATGTCAATTCTTACAACCATGATGGAGGTACATACGGTGAACTTTCTGGCCGTAAAATGGATGAGCTTCAAGCAGGCTCGAGAGCTTTAGATGGTCAAGATGAAAAACGAAATTTAGCCGATTTCGCCCTTTGGAAAAAAGCATCTGCCTCTCACATAATGAGATGGCCATCTCCTTGGGGTATTGGATTTCCAGGTTGGCATTTAGAATGCTCAGCAATGAGCACCAAGTATCTTGGAGAGGAGTTTGATATTCACGGAGGCGGAATGGATCTCAAATTCCCACATCACGAATGTGAAATTGCACAGAATGTAGCAACAAACGGAAAGAAAGGCGCTAAGTATTGGATGCATGCTAATATGCTCACGCTTAACGGAAAACGAATGAGCAAAAGCACAGGAAATACCATACTCCCCAGTGAATTATTCAACGGTGACAATCCATTATTAGTCAAAGGATTTAACCCTTCCGTGGTACGGTTTTTTATGATGCAAGCGCACTATAGCAGTGTCTTAGATTTTTCAAATGACGCCTTGCTCGCCGCGGAGAAGGGACATCAAAAATTAATGAGTGCATGGGTCAAACTGCAAGGGCTTTCGTCTTCAAAGGAAAGTACTTGGAATCTTCAAGCCTGGCTGGATAAATGTTACCTCAGCTTAAGCGATAATTTCAATAGCCCAATTTTGATTTCACATCTATTTGAAGCTATTAAAATGATTAACCAAAGTGAGAATCAAATCCCACTAGAACAGTCCGATTTGGATGTATTCATACAAAAAATGGATGCTTTCATTTTTGATATTCTTGGCCTGCAATTAGATGAACAAGGAAGCTCTCAGAGTGACGCCTTGGACAAAGCAATGGATCTTGTAATTACATTGCGTGCCAAGGCTAGAGAAAATAAAGATTGGAATACTGCAGATATCATCCGGGATCAATTGGCAGCTGCAGGAATTAAATTGAAGGATGGAGCTAACGGGACCTCTTACGAAATCTAAATTTGAAGTTACTTTCAAACATATTTGGTTTCCCTTTATTACTCATAATTTGGGTATATAGGAAGTTCATATCTCCATTCACGGGAGCATCTTGTCGTTATACACCAACCTGCAGTGCCTATGCCCAAGAGGCTGTAAAGCTGCACGGACCTTTTAAAGGGTTTGCTTTATCCATTAAACGAATAGCCTCATGCCACCCATGGGGCGGTCACGGATGGGACCCGGTTCCAGATAGCGATTTAGAACAACAACTTAAAGACAATACCCCTTAATCATGACAAAACAATTCATACTCTATACATCCATGCTGGTGTTTGCGGCTTGCAACAACCAGAAAGAATCAGATGCTTCAAGCGGAGCTACCTGGGTCAGTGAACTTTACTACCAAGGTGAGGACTACTTTAAAAACATAAGGCAGCTCACAGATGGAGGCGATAACGCTGAAGCTTATTTCAGCTTTGACGGTAGCTCGCTCACCTTTCAAAGTAATGCGGAAAAATGGGGTAATCAATGCGACCAAATCTATGCTTTCAACTGGGATACAGACACCATACTAGAACAAGAACCCCAAATGATTTCAAATGGATTAGGCAGAACCACCTGTGCCTATTTTCTTCCAGGAGACACTACTATTCTATACGCTTCAACATTCACTGGAGATAGCGCGTGCCCTGCCGTGCCAGAACGTGGAGAAGGCGGTGCCTATGTTTGGCCAATTTATGAGGATTTTGATATCTATGTCAGTGATCTCAAGGGCAATCTAATTGACACTTTAATCAGTGGTCCTGGTTACGATGCAGAAGCCACCGTTAGCCCCAATGGTGAGCATATCGTATTTACTTCCACACGATCCGGAGATTTAGAATTATACGTTTGTGATATTGACGGATCCAACATAAAACAAGTTACTTCAGGATTAGGGTACGATGGTGGAGCGTTTTTTAGTCCCGATTCAAAAAAACTCGTTTTTAGAAGCTCTCGACCAACAACAAAAGAAGAAGTGGATAAATACAAGGGGTTACTTCAAAAAGGTTTAGTAGAACCTACAAGTATGGAAATCTACACTTGTAACATAGACGG
>PXYR01000013.1:0-12414 GCA_003023665.1 Bacteroidota bacterium | reverse complement strand
ATGTTCATCATTTCATTCGTTTTAGGTCAATACGGGATGCAATATGTTTTCAAGAAGGAAAATGTAAACCCCAAGCTCATGGACAGTTTGGTGTATTGGATGGTTGGAGCAACAATTATAGGAGCGCGACTTGGTCATGTGTTTTTCTACGATTGGGGGTATTACAAAAATCATCTTGGTGAAATTTTAATGGTATGGAAGGGTGGATTAGCGTCACACGGAGCCGCAATATCTATAGTTCTTGCCATGATATGGTGGTCTCAACGCATTGCAAAAAAACACCCTATATGGACGCTCGATCGAATCGTAATTGTTGTTGCATTGGCGGGCGGGTTCATCCGAATGGGCAACTGGTTTAACAGCGAGATTTACGGTGCGCCAGCCAATAGTTCTGTTGAAACTGTCTTCGTAGAAGCCGGTAGAGCGTCTATTGAGAGAGGCTACGGTGAAAATATTAGATCATTAACCTTTGATGAAACTGGAACCGTTTTCACTACAGATAGTCTAAATTATCCTGTTCTCGAAGCTCAATTTAGGTTTATTGGGCTGAATGAAAATCAAACTGGTGAGTACGTGAATAATTACCTCGCAAGAATCTTGAATGCAACCTCCAAAGACAATGCTAATATTTTACCCTATCCAGATGCAACAGCTAGCGTCTACATAGATGAAAATGGTGCCTTTGCGAGCATAAATGTACTTGGTGTTCCTAGATATCCAACTCAGCTATTTGAAGCCGCTGCATATTGGTTAATTTTCGTGATTCTAGCCTTTCTGTACCTTAAAACGAATGCAAAAAATAGAAGAGGTTTCATTTTTGGCGCCTTTTTAATTGGGGTGTTTGGTTTCCGGTTTTTCGTAGAATACTACAAAGAAATTCAAGTCAGTTTTGAAACATCCATGTCCTTGAACATGGGCCAATGGTTAAGTATTCCTTTGGTGATTTCAGGATTTTATTTGATGCTAACCTCAAAAGAACATAACTCATGAATGCAATGCGTAAATATGCTGTTTGGATCATAGGATTAGGACTAGCAGCATTTATCATCCCATCGGTTATTAGTGGAATTGGAAAAAGTGGTTCTACACGAAATTCTACTAAGACTGCACCATCGAACACTCCTTATGAGCCACCTTTTAGACAAGATGGCGTTGTTCATGCTATTAACGGAAATGACACGGTTGTAACTTTCAGAGCTGAATACGCTAAAAATGCCGAAAGCATTGAAGTAGGCATGATGTATAGAAGAAATGTAAATTCGGATATGGCCATGCTTTTCTTCATGGATGGAGGTGATCTTCCTAGAAGCTTTTGGATGAAAAATACCTTGGTCAGTTTGGACATCATCTATATTAATACAGACGGAAATGTTGTTAGTATCCAAGAAAATGCTCAACCTCTCAATACTACGAGCCTGCCAAGTGAAGGACCTGCGGCATACGTCCTCGAAGTTTTAGGTGGCACTAGTGCTAAATGGGGCATTGAAAAGGGTACGCAAATAGTCTGGTCAGATAATTAGAATAAGTAGACTTTTCACCAAGTTTATTTATGTATCTTTGCACCTTTATAAGCATTACAAACATCTAAATGTGATTTTGGTATGTACCTAACAAAAGAAAAAAAAGCAGAAATCTTCGCTGAATTCGGAGCATCTGCAACAGACACAGGATCTGCAGAAGGGCAGATTGCATTGTTCAGCCACCGTATCTCTCATTTAACAGAGCATCTAAAGCAGAACAGAAAAGACCACAACACTGAGCGGTCACTAATCGCCTTAGTGGGTAAAAGAAGAAAACTTCTGAACTACTTGAAGAAAACAGACATCACTCGCTATCGTGCGATTGTTGAGAAACTAGGATTGAGAAAATAATTTCAATCTAGAGGATACACAGAAAGGCAATTTATACAATTGCCTTTTTGCGTATAAAACAGTATCTATTTACACTATATATGATTCCTAAAGCAATTATTGAAACTATTACTCTTCCGGACGGCAGAGAGATCACTCTTGAAACTGGCAAACTTGCCAAGCAAGCAGATGGATCTGTTGTTGTGAAGTGTGGTGGTACTATGCTGTTAGCCACTATTGTGTCTAGCAAAGAAGCGAAAGAGGGCATTGACTTTCTTCCGCTTACGGTAGATTACCGTGAAAAATTTGCGGCAAACGGCCGCGTACCAGGAGGATTCCTCAAGAGAGAGGGACGCCCTTCTGACAACGAAATTTTGACCATGCGTTTGATTGACCGTGTGCTTCGTCCTTTATTTCCAAAGGACTACCATGCGGAGATTCAACTCATGATTCAAATGATTTCCTACGATCCAGAAGTAGAAGCTACTTCTCTTACTGGTCTTGCTGCTTCTGCGGCTATTGCAGTAAGTGACATACCGTTTGACGGTCCTATTTCCGAAGTACGGGTGGGTCGTATCAACGGAGAATTAATTATCAACCCTACACCAGCGCAAGTTGAAAACTTAGAAGTTGACATGGTTATTGGCGCATCTATGGACAGCGTGGTAATGGTTGAAGGTGAAATGCAGGAAATTTCTGAAGAAGAAATGGTTGAAGCAATCAAATTTGCTCATGACGCCATCAAAGTACAGATTGAAGCTCAAGAGCGGATGGCTGCACAAGTTCCTTCTTCAAAAAACAAACGTGAATACAGCCACGAAGTGCATAACGAAGAAGTTCGTGAAGATGTCATGGCTGCCACATATGATAAAGTTTACGAAGTTGCCAAAAGTGGCTTGCCTAAACACGAGCGTTCTGCAGGATTTAAGGCTGTATTGAACGAATACCTTGAAGGTAAAGACGAAGCATGGTTGGATGAGAACACTGGTTTTGCCAAGCGTTATTTCCATGACGTAGAGTATAAAGCAATGCGTTCTATGGTTTTGAATGATGGTCAGCGTTTAGACGGTCGCGACACCACAGAGGTTCGTGCCATATGGTCAGAAGTAGACTATTTGCCTGGTGCACACGGTTCAGCAGTATTCACTAGAGGAGAAACACAGTCGCTAACAACGGTTACTTTGGGAACCTCTCTAGATGCCAACAGAATTGATGATGCTACTTTTACTGGAGAAGAGAAATTCTATTTACATTATAACTTCCCTCCTTTTTCTACTGGTGAAGCACGCCCTATTCGTGGGGTAAGTCGTCGTGAAGTTGGACATGGAAATCTAGCCCAACGTGCATTATACCAAATGGTACATCCAGATAATCCTTACACTATTCGAGTAGTAAGTGATATTCTAGAATCGAACGGTTCATCCTCTATGGCCACGGTTTGTGCCGGTACATTGGCAATGATGGATGCAGGTATTCAAATGGTTAGACCTGTTAGTGGAATTGCTATGGGTCTAATTTCAGATGGTGAAAAATATGCTGTTCTTTCAGATATACTTGGTGATGAAGATCACTTGGGTGATATGGACTTCAAGGTAACTGGAACTGAAAACGGTATTACAGCTTGTCAAATGGATATCAAAATCAAGGGCTTGAGCTATGAGATTTTGGTAAATGCCTTAAAACAGAGTCGTGAAGGACGTATGCATATTCTAGGTGAAATGCTCAAGACTATGCCTGCTACGCGTGAGCAATTGAAACCAAATGCTCCGAAAATCATGACATTAACCGTTAAAAAGGAATTCATTGGCCCAATCATTGGCCCAGGTGGTAAGAATATCCAAGGCATTCAAGCAGATACCGGTACAACGGTAACTATTGAAGAAATCGAAGAACGCGGACATATCGAAATTTCCGGAAAGGATTATGATATGATGAATAAGGCGTTAGAAATGATTCGAGCGATTGCATTTGAGCCTGAAGTTGGTGAAACTTATGAAGGAATTGTACGTGGCGTTCAGACGTATGGTGCTTTTATTGAGATTGCCCCAAAGGTTCAAGGATTGTTACACATCTCTGAAATCGATTGGACGCGTATCAAAAATGTTGAAGACGTTCTAAAAGAAGGCGACAAAGTTCGCGTTAAATTGCTAGACGTTGACAAAGCTGGTAAGATGAAGCTTTCTCGTAAAGTCTTATTGCCTAAGCCAGACAAAGAAGGCGAAAAGCAAGAAAGCTAAAATTAGAATAAGTTATGCGAACCAATTGCCTTGGTAATTGGTTCGCTCATTAAAAACATTTCTCTACCATGAGACAGTTAAAAATCACTAAACAGGTTACCAACCGCGAAACGGCCTCCTTAGATAAATATCTACAGGAGATTGGTAAAGTTGAATTGATTACTGCAGAAGAAGAAGTGGAGTTGGCACAACGCATTAAAGCGGGTGATCAGATTGCTTTGGAAAAATTAACCAAAGCTAACCTCCGATTCGTTGTTTCTGTTGCTAAGCAATATCAAAATCAAGGCCTAACGCTGCCGGATTTGATCAACGAAGGGAATTTGGGTTTGATTAAAGCTGCACAACGTTTCGATGAAACTCGTGGTTTCAAATTCATATCATACGCTGTATGGTGGATTCGTCAGAGTATTCTTCAAGCATTGGCAGAGCAAAGCCGAATTGTTCGTCTTCCATTGAATAAAATCGGTTCGATTAACAAAATCAATAAGGCATATGCTTATCTAGAGCAGGAGCATGAGCGCCCGCCAAGTGCAGCTGAGATATCAAAGCACTTAGAAATGAGTGAATCTGATGTCAAAGAGAGCATGAGAAACAGTGGTCGTCATGTAAGTATGGATGCACCCTTAGTTGAAGGTGAGGATAGTAACCTATACGATGTATTGAATTCATCTGATTCACCTCATCCGGATGAAGATCTAATGATGGATTCTCTGAGAACCGAAATTGAGCGATCACTTGCAACTTTGACCCCTAGAGAGGGAGATGTAATTCGTTTATATTTTGGACTCGGTGGTCAACATCCGATGACATTGGAAGAAATTGGCGAAAAATTTGACTTAACTCGTGAGCGGGTAAGACAGATTAAGGAAAAAGCCATTCGAAGAATGAAACACACTTCAAGAAGTAAAATCTTGAAGACTTACCTCGGTTAATAAACTAGGTTAGAACTTTTTTAACAAGCACCCCGTTCACTAGGACAGGGTGCTTTATTTTTATATAAATAATTATAAGTAACCATGGCATCACCTATCATATCTCCTTCCCTATTAGCTGCAGACTTTGGCAATCTGCAACGAGATTGTCAAATGGTCAATGAAAGCGAAGCCGATTGGTTTCATATTGATGTCATGGATGGAGTTTTTGTTCCTAACATAAGCTATGGGATGCCAGTAGTGAAGACGATGGCGGAAAATTGCACCAAGATTATGGATGTGCATTTAATGATTGTTCAACCTGAACGATATATTCAAACATTCAAAGATTGTGGAGCGGACATTTTAACCGTTCATTTTGAAGCCTGCACCAATTTACACAGAACCATTCAAGAAATTCATAATGCCGGTATGAAGGCGGGTGTTGCGTTAAATCCGCACACTCCTGTCAGTGTACTTGAAGATGTTATACAAGATTTAGAAGAAGTATTGCTGATGAGTGTCAATCCAGGTTTTGGAGGACAAAAATTTATTGAGAACACCATTAAAAAGACCGCACAAGCTCGTGAATTAATTGATCAAAGCGGATCAAAAGCGCTTATTGAAATTGATGGAGGTGTAAACCTGGATACTGGCAAAAGGTTAGTTGAAGCAGGAGCAGATGCGCTTGTAGCGGGCTCTTTTGTTTTTAAAAGTCAGGACCCAAAAGCAACCATTGCAGCTTTAAAGAAACTATAATCAATTGCGGTATTTAGCGCTATCGGCGTATACTTTTTCTAATATAGTTCTTTCCACATCATCCACCTGAAGTCCTCTGCGTTGCATCATTCGATTCGCGGTATCTAGGGCTTTTTTAATCATGTACTCTGTAGTTCCCTGTGGCCCGCCCCAAGTAAAGGAAGGAATAAAATTACGGGGGAATCCGGCTCCGTAAACATTGGCACTTACCCCTACTACTGTACCCGTATTAAACATAGTATTGATACCCGACTTACTGTGATCACCCATAATAAGACCGCAGAATTGTTGGCCTGTTTTAGAGAATCTGCCGTCTACATAGGACCATGCCTTTACTTCATCGTAATTATTCTTTAGGTTAGAATTGTTTGTATCGGCTCCAAGATTACACCATTCACCAATGGCACTATTTCCTAAGAATCCGTCATGCCCCTTATTAGAGTACCCTAAAATGACGCTATTATTGATTTCACCGCCCACCTTACAATGAGGGCCCAGAGTCGTTGCTCCGTATACCTTAGTGCCCAGTTTTAATGCGCTGTAGGCACCCAAGGCTAGCCCGCCACGTACTATTGAACCTTCCATCACCTCTGCATTTTGGGCAAGATATATTGGTCCTGATGTGGCGTTTAGAATTGATGCCTTGACTCTTGCACCTTCTTCCAAAAAAATACGATCTCCAAATACCGTATTGGATGAGTCTATTGGCGCACTAAATCTATCCTTTGTCAATACATCAAAGTCAATATTCATCTCCGCAGCATTCTTAGTCCAAATGTCCCAAGGACGGATAATCAAATTTAAAACGTCGTTAAAAGGAAAAATTTCGGTAGGCGTATCCGCCCAATTTGCCCCTTTGAAAGCAAGCAACTGATCATCTTGAATGAGCGCCTGACCTTCTGTTAAGGAGGTTATTGCATCAATAAAGCTATCTGTAGGACAAACACTTCCACTAACTAAAATATCGTGCTGAACAGAAGGGAATTTCTCTTGCAAATAATCCTCCGTTTCGTATCCAACCTCAAAACCACGCTTTTGGTATTTCTCAGCAATAGTTAGAATCCCACAACGTAATTGAGCCACAGGGCGAGTATATGTAAGAGGAAGCAAATGGTCGCGGTGCTTACCGTCAACGAGTTGAATTTTCATTCGATGATTTATTGATGAAGTTCCAATTTAGGACAAAAAAAAGACCCGCACACTGCGGGTCTGTATTTTTGATAACCTCGTGGATTAACTTATTTCTTATTTCCGTAACGGCTGCGGAATTTGTCCACACGCCCTGCGGTATCTACAAGCTTCACTTTACCCGTATAGAATGGGTGTGAATAGCTAGATATTTCCATTTTAATTAGTGGGTATTCTACACCATCTACTTCGATTGTGTCTTTCACATCAGCACAAGATTTTGTGATGAACTGATCACCTGTCCCCATATCTTTGAAGACACATAGGCGATAATTTTCTGGATGAATTCCTGTTTTCATTTCGTTGTTGTATTTAATAGCTTGAGTTTTTGCCCAAGCCCCATATCCGTTATTTCGGACGGCAAATATAAGTTAAATGTTCGCACGTCGTTCAATTGGTGGTACAAAAATAGTAATGTAGCTTCGCTTGTGATGAAATTCACGAAACTAATTATAGTATTTTGGCTTTTTATAGCAGTAATAGGCTGTCGCAATACGGTAGACTTTCCAGGTTCCAATATTGAACTCTCTTTTTCTGCAGATACCATCTATCTGGATACCGTGTTCACCGGATTAGCAAGTTCTACAAGAATGCTCAAAGTGTTCAATAATAGCAACGAAAACATGGTTATAGACCGTATTTATTTGGGTCGTAGCACAGAGAGTTTCTATCGTATGAATGTTGATGGCATAAGTGGTTTGGATATCTCTAACACAGAGGTTTTAGCCAATGACAGTATCTATATTTTTATCGAAATCAGTCCAGATGCTTTAGGTTCCAATGAGCTTATCTATAAGGATAGCATTTGGTTTGAAAATGGAAGTAAACGTCAACATGTAGATCTTGTCACAACCGTATGGGACGCTATATATCACTTTCCCACCAATGTATTAACCATTAATAGGACTGCTCCATTACCACCTGTAAAATTGGCTTATTCAATTCTAGATGAAAACGAAATTTGGGACAATAGCAAACCGCATGTTGTCTACGGATACGCAGTAGTTGATAGTGCACATACTTTGACTATTGAGCCCGGTACTCAAGTACATTTTCACAACGGCAGTGGTCTTTGGGTATATAGAGATGGTGAATTACACGTTGACCCATTACAAACAGGAAGCATGAACAATGCTGTTGTTTTTCAAGGCGACCGATTGGAGCCTTCGTACGAATGGGTGCCTGGACAATGGGGAGGTTTATTAGGCGGCGTATTTATCCAGGGCGGTTCGGCAACCAAAGCTACCTTAAGTAATCTCATTATCAAAAATGCAACGACGGCACTCAGGGTAGATAGCGCATGGAATACCACTCCAAACGCCGAACTCAATAATGTCATCATTACGCACAGCTCCAGAGTTAGTTTGTATGGTGGATATGCCAATGTTACGGGACGCAATGTAGCCATTGGCCCTAGCGGAGTTTATGGACTTTACGCGCTGGGCGGAACCTATTTATTTGAGCACTGCTCCATCAACAACACTTGGAGCTTTTCATCTCGCTCAGGGAGCGGTATTGGTTTAGTAAATTTCTTTGACGACGCGAATAATAATAGGTATACGAGAGCCATTCAGGCTTCATTTAGCAACTCCTTCATTGGCGGTAATTTATCTAGCGAAGTGGCCTTAGGTATAGATCCTTTAGAAACATTCGACGTTTCTTTTGAGCACTGCGCCATTGAAATTGAACCGAATCCCGAGGCAGGACACTACGCCCTTACGGATACTACCATGTTTAAAAGCAGTGAATTCAATTTGAATTGGGATTTCTTGCCATGTCCTTGGATACCTCAAGAGGAGTGGAAACTAGTGCCTGATTCATCCTCTACCCTTTTTGGCAAGGCTATTCCAACTCCTTTTACTCCTGTCTTTGACTTAGGAGGAAACGTGCGTCAGCAACCTGCCACCATTGGGGCATTAGAAAGACCCTAGAGATTTTTGAGAAAATCCATGGTATTCACTCCATCTGCATAATCCCATAATCTGGGTTTCTGAGCAGTTCCAAGTGGCAAATGCGCTTGACCCACTATACACTGAATCTGATTTTCCCATTTGGTGAGTTGTTCCACGGGACCTTCTTTTCCATAGGTACTGTAATGTAGAATAGAAACAGGAGTATGCAATTCTTCATTTTCCCTAACGATTAAAAAACCATTTTCTAAGAAATCGTCTTGGTTTAATAAAAACAGTGCCCGATAATAGTCGTAGTTATTACCGTACTTATTGTTGTTAATCACATCATTGTATTCCACAATATTTGCAAATACTTGTTGGATATCATAATTCTCTGGTACGAGCAAATGACTTACACTTCTGCATCCCATTCCAAAGTAAGAGAAAATATCAGCCCCCAAACCTTGGAGTTCTTCCTTACTCTCATGTCCAGTTAATACAGCTATAGATGTTCTGTTTTTGCGAATAATATTCGGGTATTTCCCAAAATAGTATTCAAAATATCTTGATGTATTATCACTCCCTGTGGCAATTACGGCTCCCATATCTGAAAGTTGGTCCACAAAGACCCAATCGCCCTCAAATAATTCATCATGACGCAGAAGAACTTTAACTAAGACCGGAAGAATATACTGATCGTCGCCACTCATTTTTACTATCGCAAAGTGACCCGACAGGAATACTGATAAAAAATCATGTAATCCTACTAGAGGAATATTACCTGCCATTACAATGCCCACGCGGTTGCGATTGATAGTCGTTACTCCACCTTCTTGAGTCCTCCAATCTTGGAGATTTTCTACCGTCAGTTGCTCTCCCCAAGCCTCTAACGCTTGAGTAATGTTCCGCTCAATGAACCAGCCGTTATGACGAAACGATTGATTTACCGCTGTCTTTAGTTCATCTGAAAGATCCTCAAGACCGTTGGAAATTGATTTTCCTGAAACGAATTCCCTAATGAACAATCCTAATTGGGAAACTGCTTCAATCCTGTGGTCAGTAAAAAACATTGGCGTTACCTTTGCGTTATTATTGCAAAGCTAAAACAACGGGGCTATATGGCTATTAAAATCACAGATGAATGCATTAATTGTGGAGCGTGTGAACCAGAATGTCCAAATAATGCCATTTATGAAGGTGCGCTAGAGTGGCGTTTCAGTGAAGGAACTGACCTAAGCGGTAAAATTATCACTCCAAATGGCAACAAATACGATGCAGACGAAGCACAAGAACCTGTTGATTACGACGTGTATTATATTGTGACAGATAAGTGTACAGAATGTATTGGCTTTCATGAAGAGCCTCAATGTGCAGAGGTTTGTCCTGTAGATTGTTGTGTACCTGACGAGGAAAATGAAGAAACTGAAACCGAACTTCTTGCAAAAAAGGAATTCATGCATGAGGAGGAATAGCCTTTTAGCCGTTCTTATTCTTTGTTTTTCCGCCGCGGCACAGCCCACAGAAGAGACTTTAAAACGTCTTGGTAACGAATATCTTAAACCATCAAATTCTGCAATTTCAGATTCATTGGCCAATCTTTTTGCCGATTCCCTATGGGCATTTATAAGTATTGAATCCAATTTTGGAGTACCTCTGAATAAAGTGAACAATTTGAGCGTTCAACTTCCAGATGATAAAAGCTTTGCCTTATACAGTTGGGCAGTGCCCAAAAAACAAACAGGTGAGTACTCCTTTCACGGATATTTATGGAAACCAGACTGGAACGGGCCTAAACGCATAGTTCTAGAAGATTATAATGCTGAAGGTGAGGTTTACCGTTGGTTAAAAGGAGGACAATGGGTAGGCGGTATTTGCTATGACATCATTACAAAGAAAAGTAAAGGGCAAAAATCATACACCCTTCTAACCTTTAGGCCTGGAAGAACCTATCATACGAAATACATTGATGCTATTGAACCTGGCAAATCTAGAAAGCAACTGCACTTTGGTTCAAAAATTTTCAACATCCAAAGCAATGGAGACGAGCACTATTTAAGAAGGCCCTATAGAATCCAGTTCCGATACAACAGCAGTGTATCTGTAGCCGTACGTTGGGATGGAAAACACAGTGGTATCATTTGTGACCACTTGGCCCCTTCAAAAGAAAATCTCAAAGAGAAGTGGTTCGCCTATGGTCCCGATTTTTCTTACGATAGAATTTACTGGGAAAGAGGCAAATGGTACATAGAAGAAGGGTATCCGCTTGTACAAAACATAGATATAGCACCTACCAACGGTAGAATACCTACTACATTAGATCCAAAAAAATAGCAGTAAATCTTAATGGTTTAACATTACCGGCATTACGAGCATCAGTAAGTCCTCACCTTCATCTACACCGTCTGCTGGAATCAAAATACCTGCACGATTCGGAGCGCTTAACTCCATACGAACATTATCTGCTCCCAGATTACCCAACATCTCTAACAAGAAGCGACTGTTGAAACCGATTTCTATATCGTCACCTTGATAATCGCACGCTAATCTTTCATTTGCCTTGTTGCTAAAATCAGGATCTTCTGCACTTATTCCCATCTCTGCCCCAGCAATGCGCAAACGAATTTGATGCGTTGTTTTATTGGAGAAAATAGCTACCCTTTTCACAGAAGAAGAAAATGCGCCGCGATCTACCAACATGACGTTAGGATTTGATTGAGGAATGACGGCTTCGTAGTTTGGATACTTTCCATCAATTAACCTACATACCATCACTACATTATCAAAAGAAAACTGTGCATTGGTGTTGTTGTATATGACCTGAACCTCTGTAGAATCATAACTCATAGAACCTCTGAGCATGTTCAATGGCTTCTTGGGCATGATGAATTCTGCGGTACTCTCCGCACCTAAATCGGTTCTTCGATATCTCACTAATTTATGGGCATCTGTTGCCACAAAGGTGAGACTATTGGAATCAAACTGAAAAAATACGCCACTCATTACTGGACGAAGTTCATCGTTACCGGTGGCAAACAACGTTTTGCCTATGGCTGTAACTAGTACTTCTGCAGGCAGCACTGCAGAAGTTGCATCTTCTAATTCCGGGAACTTTGGAAACTCATCACCATCTATGAATGCAAGAGAATACTTGCCATAGTCTGAGGATAATTCAATGGTATGAGACCCCTCATCAAAGGTAAATGTGAGTGGTTGCTCTGGGAAAGTCTTTAAGGTGTCCATCAACACCTTTGCAGGAACGGCAGCCGAACCAGTATCTTGAGTTTCCACCTCTAGATTCACACTCATTGTAGTTTCAAGATCTGATGCACTCACGGTAAGTTCACCCTGTTTGAGTTCAAACAAAAAATTATCTAGAATGGGAAGTGTGTTGTTGCTTTGAATAATTCCTCCTATAAGCTGGAGCTGTTTCAAAAGCTTAGAACTAGATACGATGAATTTCATAATAGGTCTTCTTATCAATTGATTGTAAACAAAGATAAACGGCGCAATACGTTTTAGCCCTGTTGGATTCTTTTTTTATAACACCCTTTTGTTAATAACCGCTAGTTAAACTCCC
>PXYR01000104.1 GCA_003023665.1 Bacteroidota bacterium | reverse complement strand
GAGATCACCTTGTGTCCATCCCAGTAACTGAAGGTCTCAATGGTTTCTTAGGTCAATTTACCACACCGGATTTCAGTGCTTTTCTTAATCCCGCTATATACACAATTGGTATTACAATGGCAGTTGTTGCTTCTTTAGAAACATTGTTATGTGTTGAGGCTACGGATAAATTAGATCCCTACAAGAGAGTAACTCCTACAAACAGAGAATTACTTGCGCAAGGAACTGGAAATGTGGTTAGTGGGTTGATTGGTGGTCTTCCCATTACGCAAGTTATTGTGCGGTCTTCAGCGAATATTCAAAGTGGCGGAAGAACCAAGGCTTCAGCAACCATACACGGTGGCCTCCTCCTTATCTCAGCTTTTGCAATTCCAGCAGTATTGAACCTTATACCGCTAGCAGCACTAGCAGCCATTTTATTAGTCGTAGGTTATAAGCTTGCCAAACCAAGCATGATAATCGGTATGTGGAAGAAAGGAAGAGGTGAATTTATTCCATTTGCCGTCACTGTGATAGGAATCGTATTAACTGATTTATTGATGGGAATTGCCTTTGGGCTGGTGGTAGCCATTGTGTCCATTTTATGGGACAATTTCAAGGTGCCTTATAAGTTTGATATTCGTAACTATAAGTCTGGAGAGCCTATAAGGATTGAGTTTTCAGAAGTGGTTAGTTTCCTGAATAAAGCTAGTATTCAGCAAACCTTGAATACGATACCTCCAAATTCAAAAGTGCTTTTAGACGCTTCACAGACGTTACGAATGCATCCTGATGTACATGAAATTATTGAAGAATTTCAAATCAATGCTCAAACGAAAGATATCACTGTAGAGCTCATTGGATTTGAGGCAACCGTTAGTGAAACACCTGTGGAAGATTTTGAGGAGAAAGTACTTCAAAAGCCAAGAATTAAGACAAGCAAAGTCGCGCAACTTTTTAAATCCAAATAGGGAAAGTGAAAATTAATTTGGATCGAATTGACAGTGGGTTTGGTATGCTAGCCAAGGCCGGTAATCATCAGGTTTATTTAGATAATACAGAGGATTTCGGTGGGCAAGATATTGGGTTTCGACCCATGCAACTCATGCTAATCTCTTTGGCAGGTTGTAGTGCCATTGATATCATTACTATCTTAGAAAAAGGTCGTTTTTCCATTCGAAACTATTCTTCAGAAGTTCGGGCGGTACGTCGTGAAGAAATGCCAAAAACATTTGAGAAGATAGATTTGATTATAACCATTGATACGGATGCTACAGATGATGCTATGGATCGTGCTGTGGAATTGACTAAGACCAAATATTGCAGCGCTTTTGCCGTTCTTGAAGCAACTGCATCAATCGATCTTACTATTATACGGTCGTAGAAAAACGCAGTTTAGGTCAATGGGTTAGCAGACAGGTCGAACAGGTTCCTTTTGCAGTAATTTCAATACTATCAATGACGATTTCTGGAATTGATAGTCCTACTTCCTTGGAAATATGAAGGCATTGCACTGAACTACATTCGTTACACTTAAAGTGTACATGATTGTGGTTGTGTAGATTCGATGTACAATCTGAACAAAGTGCATAATAACTCTCGTTATTTTCTTCTAAAGCCTTGTGAATAAGACCTTTGTCTATTAGTGCTAAAAGTGTCCTGTAAATAGTTGTTCTGTCAAATTGGGATAGTTTTTTTTGCAAATCACCGTAGGGTAACGCTTGTAGGCCTTCTCCTAGAGCTTCTAAAATTGCAACTCGAATTTTCGTAACTCTAAGCCCTCGATTTCTTAAGATGTTAGCTGCATCCATAATTAGAAGTTTTGTATCCAACTTAGGGTGATATTTCGCCCTAAAGCATCTGCAAAATAACGTTGACGATTCAAATAATCACGATAAATCGTATTTGAAATATTTTTCACACCAACGCGAAGCTGCGGTTTAAACTTCCATTTATTCAATGTGGTGCTCATGTGCAAGTTAAACAGATTATAGCTTTTTGGTGGCGCTATAAAATCTAAAGTGGAGTCCCAATGCCATTGTTGAGCTACATACTCATGTTCTAATTCAATTTTTAGATTGCGCCAACTGTTCCATTCAGGTATTTCATATGAAAATTTATGTTGTCCTTGTAATGGTGGTATAAAGATCAATGGGAGTTGATTGCTACTATTGGTGCCGTGAACATAACTCCAAGTGGTTTCAAAATGCCAATCTTCCCCCAATTTATATTTCAAAATAAAATCACCTCCGGTAAGTCGTGCATCGCATTGTTCATAGGTGTAAACTGGGAAGGCGCCTCTTATAGTCAGTCTAAATTCGGATTGGGGTTGTAGAAATATATACCCATTGAAAAGGTGCATGTATCCTCTAAGATCTACATGTATTTTTTTACCTATTCGGCCACGCAATTGTAGGGTAGACTTAATTCCTCTTTCTCGATTTAAATCTGCATTTCCTTCTTCTATACCACTAACGCCTTGATGTAAACCGAATGCGTAGAGCTCATTGATTTCCGGTGGCCGCTGTTTAATAGAGAGCTCACCTAGCATTTTCCATTTTGGCGCTACATTGATAGTGCCACGACCTATAAATCCAATGTGGTGGAATTTATTCGTGAAATAGGCTATTTCCCTTGGAACAGAATTGGTCAGCATGGCGATATTTCTAAACGTAAAGTCATAGCGCCCTCCAAGGTCTATTTTGATTATTGAAAAGCGCCTAGAATAACTGGCGTACATCCCGTTGGTAAAAGCAACATAATTGGGAATTAAGGGCAATATGCCTGTTTCAGGAATGTTTGTATTGTTTTTTCCAAGTAGTTGATATCCAATTTCTAATGATTTCTTATCCTTGAATATTAAATCGCTCTGCAGACTATGCTGTGAGAGGCTTAACGCAGGGATATCGCTTCTTCCACTGCGCCTTACGTCAAATTCTCGTCTTTGATTTCGCTGTCCAGATAAATTCCATTCAAGCATTTTTGAATTCCATTGTTTTCTAAAAGTCGACTTGATTTGGTGATGCTGAACCCATTGCTTTGGCGCTTCAAGAGCATTGGAAAAAAACGAATCAGTGTAGTAAGGTATTTGACGCTCAAATGCGGATTCTAAATCTGTTAAATTACCTATATGACTGCCTCGAAGAATTCCGTAATTCGCACTGAAAAAATTGTAATAGCCTTCCCACTCAAGTTTATTTTTCCATTGTTTTCTTAATTCGGCATTTGCATGTGCTTGTTTTGTTCCTGTGTTTTTAAGATAATACTCAGGTGAATGTCTATCGCCGTAATGTTTGAGAGTGGTGCCAATCCTCCATTGAAGACTTTTTAATCCTTTAAATAGCTGTGCGTTGAGCGTTCCTCCACGACCATTGGATTCAATGGTTGAACGCGTTTTGCCATGAAGATGCGGATCATAAGGTATGTCAAGTGGTGAGAGTACTACTATCCCTCCCATATGGGTCCCAGGATAACGAATTGCAGCCGCACCGTTTACAACTGTGACATTTCCCGCACTATTTAAATCAATTTCTGGGCTATGATCTGTTCCCCATTGTTGACCTGAATGCAAAACACCATTATTGATTACGGTCATTCTATTTCCCGTAAGACCATGTATCATGGGAACACCTATATCTGAACCATTCGAAATCATATTTACTCCGGGAACCTGTGTTAAAGAGGCAGCAAGTGATTTTTGGGAATTGTTGTCTATTGAGTTTATGCCCAATACATGCTCATTCATAGCGTTGTCATGGTGCTCATGCACATCCACCTCATGCAACATATTTACATGATGCTCGATGTTGATTTCCATGATCGTGTCTGCATATAGCTCAATTGCCATTCGCTTGGTAGGGCAGCCTATATGCTGAATGATTAGGTGATAGGTACCCGGACAAAGATTGGCAAAAGAAAATTTTCCTTTTGCATCTGTCCATTGCTCTGTTTCTACTTCTGATAGGTATATGCTCGCATCGGATACTGGAGTTGCATCGTGAGAATCGTTCAGAATACCTTTTAGTTGGATAGAACAAATTTGGGCGGTCACTGAAAGCGACCACCCAAAAGTGAAAGTTAGTATGTAGAGTAGCTTATTCAATAATTACATTAAATGAAACCTCAATGTCTGTTTCACCTCCAGCATTTGTGATATCGCCTGAACTTACCCCTGCTGCAGATTTATCTGGCTCATGCCTTAGCACAAAGGTAAAGGTTTCATTAGCAGTATTACCAGTAGTTACTTCAAAGGATAAACCTAATGGGTTACCGTTATCATCTTGATCACTGTAGACAAACGTAGATGAACCGCTCGAACTAAAAAAGAATTGATGATCGTTGGCTTCATCAAAAACTTCAGGAGTAATTTCTTCCGTTGGAGTTTCACTTTCATTAAACAATGTGATAGAACCGGAATAGGTTGTATTCGCAGATAGAGAATCTATCGTTAAAATAGGGGCGTTACCGCCATCACCGTCCAAATCTGTATAGTTAAGTGTGTAGGTAAACCCATTAGCCTCTAAATCAACATTAAAAGTGGTAATTAATTCTTCTTCATTTGGGTCAACGGGGTCGTTCGGTTCACATGAGAATAATGCTATAGAAAGGATTGATAGTGGAATGAGTTTAATTGCTTTCATTGTTCGTAAATTTTCAGCGAATATAGGGTAACCAAACATAAACGCAACAATGTTGCATAAAAGATTTTGTTCTTATGACTATTTTTGGCGTAATATTTGAAATCTGTATTGAAACTAATGGTAAGAAAATGAGAAAAATTTTTGCGATACTAGGATTGGCCGTTCTTTCTTCTTGTGTGGTTGTTAATCCAGGTTATGTTGGGGTTAAGTCAACCCTTGGTAAGTTGAAACCACGCGTATATCAGCCGGGATTAATAAGTGTTAACCCATTTATAACAAGAGTTGTAGTAGTACCTACTCGTACGGTAAACCTTGAAGTAAGATTAAATCTACCTTCAAAAGAAGGTCTAAATGTACTTGCTGAAATTTCGATTCTTTATCACATTGAATCCAATCAAGCACCTAATGTCATTCAAACTGTTGGTGAACGATACGAAGATGTGATGATTCTCTCCGTATTCCGCTCTGCAGCAGCAGACGTTTGTTCTCGTTACATGGCCAAGGATATGCATAGTGGTCAAAGATCCGTAATTGAAGATGCTATAAAGAATCACATGGATAGTCTGATTGCGGATAGAGGCTTTGTTATTGAATCTGTTCTCATGAAGTCAATTTCTCTGCCTTCAGGCCTTTATGAGGCCATTGAAAGTAAATTAGAAGCAGAGCAGATTGCTCAAAGAATGGAGTTTGAGCTCGAACAAGAACGCCTTGAAGCTCAACGCAAAAAGATTGAGGCACAGGGTGTGCGAGACGCACAGCAAGTGCTTGCTGAAGGTTTATCTGAAGAAATTATTAAATGGCGTTCATTAGAAGTGCTTGAAAAGCTGAGTGCTTCACCAAATGCCAAGCTTATCATTACGGATGGTAAAGCACCAGTTCTCATATCTGAGGACGGAAAGTAACCTATTACGAATATTATCGGGTAAAAGGCCGGATTCATTATTGAATTCGGCCTTTTTATTTGCTATTTTGCATCGTTGAAAGCAGATGCTGACTAATCCTTGATTCATTATAAGATGATTAGTCTGCGTAAAGCTTGAACACGTTGAACAAAACTATCTTGATGGTACTAATGGTTTTATCTATTTCATTCAAAGGATTAGCAAACCTCTTGGTCCAACTACCCACCAATATTTATGGCTGAAGAATATAATTTCGGAACAAAGAAAGAGAAAGATACTGAGGTTGGCCTGCGAGACTTTTTGCGAATTGGTTATTTGTTAATCGCAAGGTGGCCATTTATTCTTGCCAGCATACTCGTAGCGCTCATGATATCTTTTGCGGTGAATAAATACACTCC
>PXYR01000012.1 GCA_003023665.1 Bacteroidota bacterium | reverse complement strand
AGCACGATAGCCCATATACATATTTTACGAGTAACGCATTGCATCTAGGTGAAATCACCTTGGAATGTTCACGAGCAGGTTCAGGTGCCGCCGCCTTATGGGCAACACTTCAAAAATTTCCTTTGGAGAAATCAGGAAAGTTTGCCGCTCGTTTAGAAGAAAGCCTGCATGCGGCAACGGGTCTTCATCGTATGGCTCAGAATATGGGTTTTTGGAGCCTTGAACCTGAATTAGATATTTGTGTATTCTCCTTAAAGGGGAGTAACAGCAGCCAAATCAGTAGACTTAATCGAGATTTTTTTGAGCGGAAAGCCAACAATAACATCCATTTAGCATTACTCAAATTAACAAGAGAAAATTGTCCTTGGAACCTAGAATGGGAAACAGATGAATTAGTCGTGATTAGGAGCGTTTTAATGAAGCCGGAACACAACTCCCCCTCTTTTTGGAGAAAGGTTTTAGAATAATTTTTCTATTTGTTGTAAATCCATCTGCAGCTGCTCACCAGATTGTAGATTTTTTACAGGTATTTTTCCTGCTCCAATCTCATTCTCACCTACCAAAGCTATGAATGGAATTTGCTTCTTATTTGCAAAGTCAAATTGTTTCTTCATCTTCACCGCATCAGGATAAAGTTCGGCTCGAATTCCTAGGGCAACCAACTTTTGTATCCACTCAAAAGCAGTCTTGCTTTCCTTACTACCAAAATTGGCAAATAGTATGGAAGCCCGTTTGGTGACGGTGTCTGGAAATAAATTCAATTCTTCTAAGCACAGATATACTCTGTCCAAACCAAAACTGATTCCAACACCAGAAGTATCTTTCATACCAAATATACTGGTGAGGTCAGCATATCTTCCTCCACCTCCAATACTGCCCATTTCAATGCCCTTGGCACTAACTTCAAAAATTGTCCCGGTGTAATAATTCAATCCCCGAGCAAGGGTAAAATCAAATTTAATGTCCGCACTTTGTAGTCCGGAGGAAGCATTTGACAATACAAACCGAAGCTCTTCTATCCCCTCCTGTCCAATTGAACTTGTAGATAATAATGCGGAAAGCTTGTCTTCATCTATGCCATCTCTAAGCCATGAATTAAATGTGGCAATGGCGTCTTCATTGAAGCCATTGGCCTTCATTTCATCTAACACCCCTTGAGGACCTATTTTATCCAATTTATCTATGGCTACCGTGAATGCAGTAAACTGATCGGAAACTTCCAATACCTCTGCCATTCCGGCCAATATCTTACGGTTATTAATCTTAATTGTAGTTGATAAGCCAAGCCCAGTAAAAGCACCGTCATAAATATGAATAAGCTCTACCTCCTGCCATAAACTATCCGAGCCAATAACGTCAGCATCGCACTGGTAAAATTCTCTAAACCTTCCTCTTTGAGGCCTATCAGCACGCCAAACAGGTTGAATTTGGTACCGTTTAAATGGAAACACCAAGTCATTTCGATTTTGTACTACATAACGTGCGAAAGGAACCGTTAAATCATATCGCAGCGCTTTATCTGCAATTTTTGAAGACAGGATTTGAGGATTCTTCTGCTGCCATTCTTCTTCAGAAGTCTTTGAAGTAAAATCTCCAGAACGCAAGATTTTAAAAATCAAACGATCTCCTTCTTCGCCGTATTTGCCAGTTAGCGTCTTGAGGTTTTCAAACGATGGTGTCTCAATAGGATCATATCCTCTTAACTCAAACTGTTCTTTGAGCACAGAAATGATGTACTGACGTTTTTGAACAGTTTGCGAGGAAAAATCACGGGTACCTTTAGCTAATCCAGGTTTCATAATGAGACAATGACATATTATGACAAAGTTATAGGTAGGAATTCAATTTACTCCGCTTGAACTAAACAACTTCTGTACAAATTTTGGTATTCTTCTGACGCAACAAGACCTTTATATGTGTTTTCATTGTGGTACCAATTCTTTAAAAAAGGCGTCTTAGAAAACAAAACATGAGCCAAGCCGTCCACACCAAATCTATCTAAGATGCTCCAATACATACAAATAACAGCAGGATCTTCTAAGCTTAGACCAAGCTTATCAGCAATGGAGTGTCTAACAATATTGTAGTAAACCTCCGCAGTCTCAGGGCTGATGAATTTATCCTTTAAAACAGCAAATTTGGGATTAGACGCGTTGAACCTCACTATATAGTTGTTCCCCAACAAGACTGGCATACCTGCATCTGATATTAACCATTTCCCTTCCACAAATCGACCTTTAAACATTTTCTTATAAGTCTCACCCTCAAATTGCCAATTCACAAAGAATTTATCTGTACGATCGGTATATACCACTGTAGCCATTCGTTCTTCTGGATTCCTCTCTACTATGAAGCTATTTACCCAAGGTTTAATGAGAAAGAAGACAATTAGGCAAATCAAAGAAAAAAGAATACGCTTGATCCATTTTGTTGCTTGAACATTTCTTAGATAATCTTCCTGTGCCCTTTTCTTGAGCATAGCCTCACGCATTACATCCCTTTTCTTTTTTAATGCAAGTTCTTCAGGGGTAACATTGCTCACATTGGAAGCAATGACCAAAGCATTTAATGCGGTATTATAAGCTTGCTGTAATTCTTTGAAGGCTTCCTCTGAACCACCAATGTCCGGATGTAATGCTTTTGCACGACGCTTGTAGGCCTCCTCAATTGTATCTTTTGAAAAAGGGAGCTTATCTAATTTTAGAATATCAAGCGCTTTGTTTATTTTCACATGAGCTTTTATCAATGAGAGAATAAAAGTAAAAAAACGCGAGAACTCTTTTGTGCCATTCACAAGGGTTCCATCATCAAACATTTTTATATGAGCGCCAAACGTATCCTTATAGTGGATGATCACGAGCAGATCCGCCTGAGTATTTCAGAAATTTTAGAACTTCAAGGATATGAGGTGCAAACCGCTATAAATGGCAAAGATGCCATGGAAAAAGTCACTGGTTTTCAACCAGATTTGATAGTAACAGATATTCTTATGCCTGATATGGATGGTTATGAACTCATGATGAAGAAATGGACGGATCAACAGATTTATGAGATTCCAATCATCGTGGTTTCCGCTATGGTAAGTAAATACGACATTGCTGCGGGAAAAGCTTTAGGCGCAAAAAAATACCTTACAAAACCCTTCAAGGCTAAAGATTTAATTGAAGCCGTTGCGGAATTTGTCTAATAAGAATAAATATCTAGTTATTATTCCTGCGCGATTAGGTGCTGAGCGCTTGCCCAACAAGCCTCTCAAAATGCTGGGTGATTTACCATTGATTGCACATACATTCAACGGAGTAAAGAATGTTATTCACGACGTTTATGTAGCCACGGATTCTGATCAAGTTCATTCAGTTTGTGAATCGCTCAAAATACCATGTATAAAGACTACGAAGGACCATTTAAATGGTACGACTAGAACCTTGGAGGCTTATGAGCTAATCAAAGATGAATTCGATTACATCATTAATGTTCAAGGAGATGAGGTTTTTATTTCTGAGGAAGTCCTTAGTCCTTTAATTCAACTGCTTGAAACCACCCAACCGCAGGCGGCTACACTACGTGCTCCAATTACTGACCATACTTCCTCATCCAATGTTTACGTGGTGAGCAATTGTCAAAATGAAGCTATTTTCTTTTCAAGAAACCCAATACCATCGTCCAGAGACGGTAATATCCAAAGATTCCAACATATTGGAGTTTATGCTTACACCCCCAAAGCGTTACATCAATATTGTAATCTTTCACCTACACCCTTGGAAAAGGCAGAATCCTTGGAGCAGCTAAGATGGATAGAAAACGGCAACACTTGGGCCATTGCAACAGCACCAGTAAAACCGTTAAGTATAGACACACCTGAAGATTTGGAGTCCGCTAAAGCACTTCTTTAAGAGTTATTTTCGTTGGTATCTTTCCAATTCGTCCGCCCGAGCAGGCTTTAGCTGTCCGGATATAAATTTCCGAATCAAAATATTCTCAATGAGTTGATCTTCTGGATCATTAATCGGGTCATAAGGTCTCTTTAAATCAATATCATACCACCAAGCTGTCATGGACCAAAACCTGGCACTAAATCCATTGCGATAGGTTTTGATAATCTCATATACGGGCAGACCAGTTTCGCGGTAAATGAGTTTGGACAATATTTGACCTTCACTCCTAGTTAATTTTCTGAGTTCGGGTTCGAACTTTTCTTCCAAATACTTTTGGTATTGTTTGGTATACTTTCTTCGCTGTCTTCGCCTATCAATGCCTTCTAAGGCTATATTCACGCTATCCATTCTAAGTGCTGCCTCGCGAACAAATGGG
Organism: Bacteroidota bacterium; assembly: GCA_003023665.1. Taxonomy (GTDB): domain Bacteria; phylum Bacteroidota; class Bacteroidia; order Flavobacteriales; family Schleiferiaceae; genus UBA10364. The sequence continues at coordinate 17,292 of PXYR01000012.1, read as the reverse complement.
TATACTCTTCTAACTTTTTTAGTCAACAAATAATAATTTCTACGAGCTTGAAAATCATTTAAAGTTGGTTTAGGAACGAATAAAACCTCATCTAAAACGGTCCAGGGAATAGTGTCCCCCTCTATGACCAATTGGCCAACTAAAGGAGAGGCACCGTTTTCAATCCGACTCAAAGTATCCACTTGTGCCGAACAGCCTAGGTAAAAAAGAAGAGCAATCAGGCAAAGTCTCCTACGAACGATTTGATTTCCAACGAGAAGTTGTTTCATTTGTGACCACAGATTGATGTGTCTTTTTTTCTTGCAAAATATTTGCCACAGCAGCAGCAGCGATTGTTTCTAAGGCTGAATCTTCATTTTGCAAAGAATTTTCTGTGAAATACTTGGAAACAAAATGTGTATCAAAATCACCTTCAACAAATGCTTTATGGTTTAAGACAAATTCGGCGAAATCGAGGGTAGTATGCACACCAGAAATTCTGTATTCGGAGATTGCTCTTTTCATTCTGGCAATCGCCTCATCACGCGTAGCACCGAACGTGATTAACTTAGCAATCATTGGATCATAGTATATACTAATTTCCATGCCCTGTTCTAAACCGTCATCAACCCGAACACCCAAACCTTGAGGGCGTCTATATTCATGCAGTTTCCCCGTAGCAGGCATGAAATTCTGTGCGGCATCCTCGGCATAAACTCTTACTTCAATTGAATGTCCTTGTATTGTTAAGTCCTCCTGAGAGAAAGCCAACTTTTTACCTTCGGCAATCTTGATTTGCTCTTTTACCAAATCAATACCCGTTATTTGCTCAGTCACGGGGTGTTCCACTTGTAAACGCGTATTCATTTCCAAAAAGTAAAACTTACCCCCGGGCTCAAAAATAAATTCTACCGTGCCTGCTCCACGATAATCACATGATTTTGCAACGTTTACTGCAGCTTCACCCATTTGAGTTCGGAGTTCCTCCGAAAGCACAACGCTAGGAGCCTCTTCTATAACTTTCTGATGTCTTCTCTGTATGGAACATTCGCGTTCAAAGAGATGAACAACATTACCGTGTTCATCCGCCAAAACTTGAATTTCTATATGTCTTGGATCTTTAACATATTTTTCCACAAACACAGATCCATTGCCAAAACTACTCGTAGCTTCGCTCACTGCGCGCTCCATTTGTGATACAAATTCGTTCGGATTTTCAACAATCCTCATTCCTTTTCCCCCTCCGCCAGCACTGGCTTTAATCATAACAGGAAATCCAATTTCTGAAGCAAGTGACATGGCCTTTTCAACCTCAACTACTTCGCCATCAGAACCTGGAACGAGCGGAACATCAAATTCACTTACTGCTGCTTTTGCACTGAGCTTATCCCCCATTATTTCTATTGCATGAGGCCTAGGTCCAACAAATATTATCCCTGCGGCTTCAACGGCTTGGGCAAAAGAGGCGTTTTCACTTAAAAAGCCATAGCCTGGATGTATGGCATCCACCTCTAGCTTTAATGCTTCAGAAATGATTTTATCTCCACGTAAATAGCTTTCTGAGGATGGTGCAGAACCAAGTAAAACAGCCTCATCTGCAAACAAGACATGAGGTGCTCTGCGGTCAACATCTGAGTATACTGCTACAGTTTGAATACCCATTTCACGGGCACTCCTCATTATTCTCAAGGCAATTTCTCCTCTATTTGCAACGAGGAGCTTCTTAATCGTTTTAGACATTGTAAGCGTTTGTGTTCCTACAAATATACTAATGGATTAACTAGCTCATTTGAAGTTGAGACTAAAGAAAATATGCGTCTTTTAGTGGTAACTTTAAGTGCAGGCTTAACGGATTAACCCGTTATATTTACAACATGAGAAAGTCAATTAGTATTCTCTTAATACTACTTATTCAAATTCCTGTTTCTGCACAAGTCTTGGGCTTATTGAAATATGATGGCGGTGGCGATTGGTATTCGAATCCTACTGCATTGAATAATTTAAGCAACTACTACAACAAGGCGACAAAAGCCAACAGCTATGTCTTTCCTCAAGAGGTGACCGTAGAGGCTCTGCTTTCTTCGGGAATTTCATTTCTTCATGCTACGGGTCACGGTAGAATTGAATTCACTGAATCTCAAAGGTCTATTCTTCGTCTTTTTGTTACGCGTGGTGGCTTTATACACATAGATGACAACTATGGAATGAAAGACTTTGCAGAAAAACAATTAGACCTGTGTTTTCCTGATGCTATTAAAGAAGATGTGAGTCATTCGCATGAAATATTTAATGCTGTTTTTCCGCTCAAAGGACTACCAAAAATTCATGAACACGACAATGAAACTCCAAGAGCAATTGGATATTTCATCAATGGGGAACTCATTGCTTTACTTACCATTGAGAGCGATATTGGAGACGGCTGGGAAGATGAAGAAGTCCATAATGATCCAAAGGAAAAAAGAGAGAAAGCACTAAAAATGGGCTCAAACTTGGTACATTGGTCCATAGTAAGAGACTAAACCATGCTGAATTATAACCTACAACCCCTTACAAAATCCATCCTACAAGTATTTTTGTTAGGGCTTCTTGTTTATGTATTATACCTTATTCAAGGTATTTTAGTTTATGGAATAATAGCCTTGTACATCAGCATCTTAGGACGACCTGTAATTGGACTGCTGGGTAAGATTCCAAAGATTGGGCACAGGCTAAACATGACACTAAAAGCTTCTATCACCTTGTTATTGTTGGCAAGCCTTCTTTTCGGTATATCCACATGGTTCTTTCCTGTAATAATTAGAGAATTCAGTTTTATTGGTGCTATAGAATATGATTCACTTTTATTAAGTCTACAGCAAGAGTGGTCTCAGTTGGATGCTCTCCTATCATCATTTGGAATCAATACTGAATCGGAATTAGACGCCATCAACCAAACGCTTCAAGGCTTTGCTTCTATGGAAGCCATTTCTGCTGTATTGGGCGGAATCGCGGGTTCTCTAGGTCAATTTATAGTAGGTCTGTTTTCTATTACCTTCATTACTTTCTTCCTTTTCCGTGAGCAGGATTTAGCAAATAGGTTTGTGGATTCACTCACTCCAAAAAAATACCACGACAAAGTGGATATTATTGCTCCACAAATTAAAAGAGTGATTACTCGATACAGTTTTGGAATTCTATTTCAAATTACTGCCATTTTTACTCTTTTAGCTATTGGAATGTCTCTTATTGGTGTTGAGGGCGCAATAGTATTGGCTTTATGTGCTTCTGTTTTCAATCTAATCCCGTATGTTGGGCCAATTATTGGTGCCGCGTTAGGAATACTTTTGGGATTGGGTCAGCTTTATGCCGCTGGTATTTCAGATCCAAGCCTAACTGTAGATTTACTTCAGTCATTGTATTTGTTGGCCGGGCTTTTCTTTGTGGTACAGCTTTTAGATAACATTTTGTTCCAACCATTAATTTTTAGCAATAGCGTAGGTGCTCACCCTCTAGAGATATTCTTAGTAATCTCCATTGCTGGATCCCTTTTAGGTGTTGGTGGAATGATCATCGCAGTTCCTGTGTACAGTATTGGTCGAATCATCTTTAATACTGCCTTGAAGACCATAGATGAATAATCTTGAACATGCTTCTAAACAGGTCTCACCAACCGTTCTTACAGAAGAAATTTGGAAATGGGTATTTGCACATCTTGATGCAAAGCCTGTTGAATTACGCTTAAAACATGGCAACCAAGAACCTTTTTATTCTGCAATTTCTCAAGTAGAAGCAAGAGCTAGATATTCCAAAAAGTTTAAAGATTTTATTTCTTCGCGTTGGGTATTTCCTGTGGGCATTGGACTCGAACAGAGTTCTTCTGTGGCAACTGCAAAAATTAAACAACGGCTATTTAGAGCACCGTATAGTGCTGATCTGTGCGGCGGTTTGGGAATGGATAGTTATTTTATTTGCGACAGACAATCCAGTAAGAAACACGTTGTTTTTGAACGTAATTTAGGCTTGGCCCAATTACTCGAGCATAACCTAACTGCTTCAAAGGTTATCTCTTCTGAATTCAATTTTGATGACCTTGATGATTGGATTAAACGCGAGAATATTCATACAAATGAGCTAGAGGTTTACCTTGACCCTGATAGAAGGTCAAATGATAGGCGCTCTTTTTCCATCCTTGAGGGAGCCCCAAATCTTGTTTCAATCCAAGGAGACTTGCTAACAAGGTGTGCTAAAATAATAGCAAAACATAGTCCTATGGCAGATTTCAAGGAGATCAAAGAATTGCTCTTGAATCTGAGCGAATTGCATGTTATCCAATTCCAAGGGGAATGTAAAGAAGTAGTTACGGTTCAGAAAAAAGGATATGAAGGATCTGTAAAAACCATATTGATTGATGCGGAAACTCAAGATGAATTGAGAGAACAGCACACCATACCTTCCTTGGACGTTCTAACTTCATTGAAGACATATATTATCCAACCCTCAGCTGGACTTAATAAATCTGGATTACATCCTCAATTTGCGCAGATTCATGGATGGTCTAAACTCATTTTCGGGAATTTATATACATCAGAAATTCAGCCACCACCGAGTGTTTTTTATAAAACATTTAAAGTGAATGAAGTATTCGATTCCTTGAAAAGAGCCAAACTATTTGGCCCTGCAGCTATTGAATCAATCGGCTCTAAAATCTCCTCAGATGAGCTTCGCAAGAGATTCAAGCTTAAAGAAGGTCGAGAGCAAAAAATATTTTACCTACAAAACGGAAAATTAAAAATGATCGTTACATGTCAATTGATTGAATAGGCATACTTTTTGGTTAATTTAGTAGCACATGCGTAAACTTTTTGCTGTCTTATTTTCTATACTCTTTGTGCTCAAGTCCATTAGCGCACAGGAGGCACTCTTTATTCCTAATGAAGGACAGTGGGAGAAAGAATTCACGCATAAAACTCCTTTAAAATACGGGGCCCTATTCTTTAAAGAAAATTCCATTCAATTCGTTTTAAAAGATGCCGCACAAATAGATGATCTGCACGGTCACGATATTCATGAGGCTGGACTTTCCCACAGCGCAGAACGCTTAAAGTTTCACGTGTTAAACATGGAATTTATTGATTCAAAAAAGGATCATGCAATTGGTCGTGAAAAGGTGTCCTTTAAACACAATTACTTTATTGGAGATGACCCGTCAAAATGGCGTTCAGGTGTTGAGCCTGCTCGAGCACTCCAATATCAAGATTTATATCCCAATGCTGTTTTGCATTTCAGCACCTATGATAGGCGCCTCAAATATGAATGGCGACTAAATAATCCCAATACCATTGATGACATAAAGTGGAAATACAATGGAGCTGAATCCATTGAAATCAATTTGGAAGGAAATTTAATTGTAAAAACCTCTGTTGGTCATTTTTATGAAAGCAAGCCTATAGCCTGGGGATGGAGAGAAGGCAAACGTATTGACTTGGGAATTTGGTATGAATTGACGCACGATACCATTTCTTTTGGCGTTGAAAACGTTGCATCAACTTTGGATAGCCTAGTTTTAGATCCGCAGCTGGTGTTCACTTCATTCAGTGGATCACTCACAGACAATTGGGGCTTTACTGCAACGTATGATGATCAAGGAAGGCTTTATGGTGGAGGCGTCGCCTTTGCAACGGGATACGTAAGTACGGTTGGAGCGTTTCAAACTGGTTATAACGCATCTACGGGTCCTTTTCAAAATTTCGAACCTGATGTAACTATAAGTGTTTTCGAACCAAACGGAAACAACCTACTGTATGCCAGCTATCTAGGAGGAACAAAAAGTGACCATCCCCACAGTATGGTTGTAAATTCCAATGGAGAGTTAATTGTTATGGGTACCACCGGCTCCGCAAATTTTCCAACGCAAAATCCCATACAGAATTCCAATGCTGGGGGATCAACAGTGAATGTAAACGGCTATGATTTTGAAGACTCGGATATTTTTATAACTCGATTTAATGCCAATGGAGCCGCATTACAGAGCTCTACCTATATTGGTGGTAGCGGTAATGATGGTATCAATATCCTTATAAATAAGAATTACGGCGATGCATCTCGTGGGGAAATCTCTTTGGATGAAAATGATAATATTTATGTAACTGCCTCTACCACAAGTTCTGATTTTCCAGCCACTAATTGCACAACTTGCAGTAAGGCAGGAGGACAGGATGCTGTAATCTTTAAATTAAATAACCAAGGTACGAATCTGCTATGGAGCAATTATTATGGATCCACTGACCTCGATGCCGGGTATAGTATCAAGGTCGCAAATGGCACGGGATATATATGTGGCGGTACGGATGGTAGTATTTTACCTTCTACCACTGGCGCCTTTAAACCTTCTAAACAAGGAATAGCAGAAGACGGATATATAGCTAGATTTAATGCGCAATCTGGAGCATTAATTAGGAGCACCTTTGTTGGGACGTCTGAATACGACCAAACCTTTTTGTTAGACATAGATAAATTGGGTAATGTATTTGTGTTTGGGCAAACTTTTGGAAACTATCCCATCTCAAACGGTGCATGGGGCACGCCTCAATATCGCAAACAATTTATTCATAAAATCAGTGCAGATTTAAGTTCAAGCATGGCATCCACCGCTTTTGGATCTCCTCAAGGTAACATGAACTTAGTGCCAACTGCCTTTAACGTTGATGATTGTCTCAATATATTATTGTCCGGATGGGGCGGAACAACCAACTCCGCTTTCACAAGTACTTCAGTAGAAGACCTTCCAGTATCTCCAGATGCACTACAAGACGCCTCGAACGGTTCGGATTTTTATTTTATGGTGCTTGGCAAGAACCTTACTTCATTCAAATACGGTTCTTTTTTTGGAGGTGCAGCCAGTGCAGAACATGTGGATGGAGGAACCTCTCGGTTTGATGACCGAGGGCGCATTTATCAGGCTGTTTGCGCAGGATGTGGAGGTAACGACGATCTACCCACTACCCCTGGAGCATTTTCAATAAACAACAACAGTAACAACTGTAATCTGGGTGTGATAAAGCTTGATTTTGAAACTGCAATTGAGGCAAATGCGCAAATAGATTTGAATTATCTTATTGATACCACTTGTTATGAGTTGACTTTACGTCTATCCAACAACAGCGTAAATGCAAACGCATATTTTTGGGACTTTGACCAAGGAGACACTTCAATCCTTGAAGAGCCCGTGGTCACCTTCCCTAACCTTGGTACATATGAGGTCATGCTTGTGGCAATTGATACCATATGTGATACCTATGACACAACCTATGTCAGCATTGTACATGATACGGCTAACTTTCCCACTGCAGATTGGAATGCAGATTATGTGAGCTGTGATTTATTTCGTGAAGTTAAATTCACCGAAAGTTTAAATGACGCGGATTACTATGAGTTTAATTTTGGCGATGGGACAAGCTTGACCACAACTGATGATACCGTCTCTCATGCTTTTCCAAGCACTGGTACATTTACGGTAACGATAACAGCGCGCGATTCCTTTTGTAACGTAAGTTCAGTGAACACAGAACTTATATTCTTTGATAACGACGCGAATGTACCGACCGTAAGCGTTTTGACTGATAGTTGCCGTTATGGTGGTGTAGACGTGGTTTATACAAATGTAGATAGCACTATGATATTCGATTGGAATTTCAGCGGTAATTCAGATTCTGGAATGATACCATCGTTTAGGTATCCTGAATCTGGTCTAGAATCAGTCACGTTAACCATTACAGATACTGTTTGTAACCGAGCGTATGATTTTGATTTTTTAGCAGATATCGTGAGAATAAATGGACGCGTTTTTATCCCTTCGGCGTTTACCCCGAATGGTGATAACAAAAATGAATTATTTAAAATCTATGGGAACAGCTGCCTTGAGAATCCAATATTCCGAATTTATGACAGCTGGGGCAATGAAGTTTTTAGAAGTGAGGACCCCTTCAAAGAGTTTTGGGATGGGACCTTCAATGGAACCGAAGTCAAATCGGATGTGTATACCTATAGATTTACTGGGGGCGACGAAGTTCGTTTGGGAACCATTACCATCATTAGGTAATTCAGCCTACTGCCTGAGCAGTATAGATTTCTCGAACAGCATTTAAGAATCCATCCGCGCACGCTTTCGTGTTAAATTTACTCATAGATACACGAACAGGTTGATAATCAGCCGTCCAAGAACCTAATGCACGTATGACATGAGATCCTTGACTAGAACCTGAATTACAGGCGGATCCACCACTTACATTGACTCCTTTGATATCCAAAGCAAATGTGAGCATTTCATTATTTGACTTTGGGAAAGCAATGCTCAGTACGGTATATAGACTCTTATCTAATTCTCCACTTCTTCCAAAGAATTTAACCCCAGGAACAATGGACTGCACCTCTTTAATTATGTATTGCTTGAGCCCTTCTACTTTCTTTTGGTCCTCCGCCATCTCATCTAATGCAAGCTCGAAAGCTTTGCCTAAAGCACAAATACCAATAGTATTTTCCGTTCCTGCACGCATGCTACGTTCTTGAGCGCCGCCTTGAATTAAAGGTTTTATTTTTAGTCCTGAACGTACATAGGCAAACCCTACACCCTTGGGGCCGTGAATTTTGTGAGCAGAACAGGTTAAAAAATCATATTGCGTATCTACAACGTTAATGGGTAAATGCCCCATAGCCTGTACGGTGTCTGAATGGAATAACGCACCATACTGCTTGCATAAATCACCGATTTCTTTAACCGGATTAAAATTACCTATTTCGTTGTTGGCAAACATTAAGGAAACCAGAGTCTTTGGACCCTCTTTAAGTAGATTTTCTAACTCTCCTAAATCTATATCTCCGTGTTCATTAACACTTAAATAGGAAGCGTCAATTTCCCCGCGCTCCGCCATGAATTCAACTGGGTGGCCTACCGCATGATGTTCTATAGGCGTTGTAATTATTCGTTTTACCCCCAGATCTCTAACGCTGCAAAACAGTGCCATGTTATCCGCTTCTGTCCCACCAGATGTGAAGAATATTTCGCTAGGCAGTGCGCCTATAGCCTTGGCAATTCGCTTGCGGACAATCTCTACTTCAACCTTTGCGCTTCTTCCGCTTAAGTGAGTGGATGAAGGATTACCAAAGTTTTCCATCATTCTAATCATCTCGTCTTTAACTCGAGGTTCTAGAGGAGTTGTGGCAGCGTTATCAAGAAAAATTACACTCATGGTTCTTTCTGTGTGGTTCGTTTCAAAGATATGGCAAATGGCGAAATTTATACTTGCTTAGCAAGTTCTGAGAGCTCAAGAATAAATCGGCCACCTAATTCAATTGCCTCATGGGTACTTGGAGCTTCCGTGTAGATTCGGATAATAGGTTCTGTATTGGACTTGCGCATATGAACCCATCTGTCTGACCACGTTATTTTAACACCGTCAATAGTGCTCAATTCTTCATGAGTATACTTAGCGGCGATAGCACCTAAAATTGCATCAACATCTAATCCAGGAGTCAATTCAATTTTTTGTTTACCCATAAAATATTGAGGGTAGGACGCTTTGAGCTCACTTAATGTCTTACCACTTTTTGCCAGATGAGTGAGCGCTAAGGCAATTCCTACGAGAGCGTCGCGACCGTAGTGAAGTTCGGGTAAGATAATACCTCCGTTTCCTTCACCTCCAAGAATACTTGAAGTCGCCTTCATTTCATTCACCACATTTACCTCACCTACCGCAGAGGCGCTGTAGGTGGACCCCTTACTTTCGGCCAAATCGCGCAATGCTTTTGATGAGCTCAAATTGCTTACTACATTGCTTTTTCTGTTTTCCAAAAGGTAGTCGGCAATTAATACAAGCGTATACTCCTCGCCAAACATCTTCCCTCTTTCATCCACAAAAGCCAATCGGTCCACATCTGGATCAACAACAATACCCATATCATAACTACCCGAAGCACATTCAGTAATAATCTCTGTGAGGTGCTTTTCTAAGGGCTCTGGATTATGAGGAAATTGTCCGTTTGGCTCCGGATAAAGATTATTGTATTCCACTCCCATTTTGTCTAGCAACAAGGGTATTGCTACGGAGCCTGAGCTATGCACAGCATCAATGACTACTTTGAAGTTTTTGGAAGCAACTAATTCTGCATCCACTGATGATAGGGCAAGAATTTGGTCGATATGCCACTGCATTCCGTCAGTATCCTCAGTAAGTAAACCCAAGTCATCAACTTCGGCATAACTAATCTCCCCTCCTTCTGCTAATTCTAAAATTTCCGCACCGTCTGAGCCACTAACAAACTCACCTTTATCATTCAGGAGCTTGAGTGCATTCCATTGCTTGGGATTATGAGAAGCCGTTAGGATAATACCACCTTGTGCTTGGTAACGCGGCACCAACATTTCTACAGTTGGAGTTGTGCTCAACCCTGCATTGATTACATGAATACCCAATCCTTGGAGTGTGGAAATCACAAGATTCTCAATCATTTGACCTGAAGGTCGAGCATCACGGCCAATAACAACAGTACATTTACTGTGTTGTTTTTTCAACCAAGCACCGTAGCCTGCGGCGAATTTTACTGCATCCATAGGCGTTAAGTTCTCACCGGTTTGACCACCAATTGTCCCTCGGATACCTGATATACTCTTAATTAATGTCATTGTCCTAACAGATTTTCAGCGAAGATAATACCCTTAATCGCCTTGACAAGAACCGATAATGAATTTTGACGTTTGTTAATAACAGTGTTGATATAAGGTCATATTTACTAAGGTTCAAATTTCAATCGATACAAAATGCTCTTAACTTCATAATATGAGATTTGACGACAGAGAAGTACACAGTCTAGTTCAGTCGTACGAGCGAGCTACGGAAAATAATCGGCAGCCCTACTATGATGTGGAAGACTTGGAGACCATTGTCAACTATTACTACGATACGGGTTCATTTGAACAAATGTCTTCAGCCATAGAATTTGCGATTCTTCTTCATCCACATTCTCTCATTTTTAAAATCAAAGAAATTCAATTAGATCTAGCGACGAAGAATTTTACTCGTGCCCAAGCTAAATTGCAACAGATAGAAGGACTAAGCGACCACCACGTTGAGTTACTCATAGCACGGGCTACGCTATTCATGCATCAGGGAAAAACAGAAAAAGCGTTAGAACTGCTAGATAGCGCACTGGAGCGAGCAGAAGATGAAGAAGAAATATTGCAACAAATTATTGATGCTCATCTCACACAGGGCGCTTATGCTCATGCGGCCGAGTCCATTTTGAGGTTGTGTAAACTTGACGCTAGTCTGGACGACGGAACGATTTATCAACTGGCACTTTGTTTTGATTTTATGCATGAATACGAGCGCGCCATTGATTGCTTTGATCAATTTATTGAACGAGAACCTTATAACGGACTTTTGTGGTATCAAAAAGCGGCGTTTTCTATGCGGCTAAATAATGAAGAAAAAGCTTTAGAGTATTTCAATTGGGCCATTACTGCAGACGATTCATTCCATGCTGCGCATTTTGAAATTGGCAGAATACATGAAAGGAATGACCGTTTAATCGAAGCAATGAATTCCTACAAACAAAGTGTAAGTGAAGAAATACCTTCTGGATACATTTACTTCAGAATAGGAATGATTGAACAAGAGTTAGGAAGCCTGAAGCAAGCCTTGACTGCCTTTAATAAAGCCATAGAAGTTGAACCTGAATTGGAAGATGTATATCTTGAACGGGCAAATGTTTTGTGCGAGTTAGATCGTCATGACGAAGCTGTCCAAGATTACAAGAAAGTTTGGGCATTTGGTAATTACGGCGCTGAAGATGTCATTGATTATGTAGAAGCACTGGTAGAGTTAGACCTTCTTGACGATGCTATTCAAATTCTGTATGACGGGTGCGGTCAATTTGAGGACAATGCCCAACTTAGACTCATTCTTACAGGCTACTTATTTGCAACTGCTTCTTACCAAGAAGCAAGGGTAATTATGAACGAGTGTTTAGTTTTAGAACCAACCTCTATTGATTTATTTCATCAATACTTCCCTGCTTTTGGGAAAATACCTGAGATAACCGGTATTTTAGCCGAAATTCAATCGGCGCACAATGCTTAAACACATTAGACTTTTCTTAAAGGGCATGGCCATGGGAGCTGCAGATGTTGTCCCAGGGGTAAGTGGTGGAACCATAGCCTTCATAACTGGGATATACGAGGAACTAATTGGTTCAATCAGCGCTATAGATAAAGAAGCATTCTCCTTACTTTTTAAAGGTAAGATTGGACCTCTTTGGGCAAAAATTAACGGCAATTTCCTTGTTGTATTATTTGCGGGAATATTCACGAGCATTCTTTCTTTGGCCTCTGTCTTCACTTATGCTTTGGAGTTCTACGAAATATTCACTTGGAGTTTCTTCTTTGGATTGGTAAGTGCATCTGTTTGGATGGTTGGCAAAACCATTGAAAAGTGGAGTGCCAAAGCAGCTTTAGCGTGTATAACGGGCACCATCATTGCCTACTTCATAACGGAAATGAGTGCGGTCAATAGTATAGACGCACCATGGTACCTAGTTTTATCAGGAGCGCTTGCGGTGTGTGCAATGATATTGCCAGGAATTAGCGGTAGTTTTATTCTATTACTATTGGGAGCGTATTCGGTCGTTTTAGAGGCTGTTGCGAATCGTGAGATCACTACCATTGCGTTAGTGGGTGTAGGGGCAATCACCGGCTTATTGTTATTTTCCAAAGGATTAAAATTTATTTTTGAGCGCTACTATACCATGACTATAGCCCTGCTCACTGGATTTCTACTCGGTTCACTCAATAAACTGTGGCCTTGGAAAGAATTTATTGAAACTTTTACCAAGCACGAAGGCACTCCTAAAGAGGAAATAATCCCCTTAACTGTTCAAAACCTACCGCCAGATGCTAATTGGCCCCTTGCGCTGCTATTTGCAATAATTGGGGCCGTAACTGTTATCGGTATAGAATATGCCGGAAAGAAATTCAAATGATCAAACTTGGGCTCATAGGAAACCCTATTTCGCACAGCCTAAGTCCTGGTATTCACCAAGGATTTATGAAGAATGAGGGACTTCAAGGTTCCTATGAATTGTTTGAATTAAGGCATTTTCCAGAGGAAGGGTTGAATAGGTTTATGAATTCAAGACATCTCATAGGAATGAATGTGACCATCCCGTTTAAACAAACCGTGATAGAACATTTAGATGAAGTAGATGAACTTGCTCTTGAATTAAATGCAGTGAATACCGTAGTGAAAAAAAATAATCGACTCATTGGATTCAATACAGACGTTTATGGTATTGAGCAAAGTTTAAACAGTCTCTCACCTAAAGGATTGAGCGCACTCATTTTTGGAGCAGGAGGAGCTGCTCGCGCCGTATTTAATGTGCTGACCAAGAGAGGGTTTAAAGCTAGATTAGTGAGTAGAAACCTCAGAAATTCAGCTTACCAAGATCTTAATCGTGAAGAATATGCTCAACACAAACTTTGGGTGAATTGCACGCCAGTAGGATCTGAAGGAGTTCAATACAATCTTTTACCTTTACCCTATGATGTTTTAAACGAGGAATTCGCCATATTTGACCTTGTATATAAACCCAACCCTACTCCTCTTATGCACGAAGGCCTAAAGTGTGGAGCCAAAGTATTAGGAGGCGAGAAAATGTTAAATGAGCAAGCGACTAAATCATGGGAATTATTCCGTGACGCTTACTACAATAAATTGTAGATGATAAACCAAGAAGAAATGGACCCTAAGGACATTGAGCAAGCAACTGGAGCAGAAGAAACTCAAAATGTAGAAGAAACCACTCCTGTTGAAGCGACTGTTGAAACCCCTAGTGAAGAGGAATCAAAAGAACACGTAGACGCTAAGGATGACCAAGTACGAACCGTTGAAGCAGAGGAAGACCATGAAGAAGCGAAGGAGCAAAAACTCCTTATTCCCGACTTTGACAGTCTTGATCTTGAGCAGTGCCTTTCGGTAATAAAGGAGCATATAGCAAAATATCCCCCTCAAAGAATTAAGGGAATCGTTGAGAGTGGTCGCTCTCGTATGCTACGTGAGCTCAATGCAGAGCAAGCCACGGTAAAAGAAAAGTATTTAGAAGAAGGTGGTAATATTATTGACTTTAGGTTTGATCAGCCTTTGAGAAAAAATCTTGGCGCAATCTACGGTGGATACAGGGATGCATTGAGAAAATACTATGCAGATCTTGAAGCGCAACTCGCTTCCAATTTGACCACGAAACTTGATATCATTGAAAAAATAAAGGAGCTTCCTACCTCCGAGGGGAGCGCCAAGGAGAAGTACGAAGCATTCAAAGCATTGAGAGAACTTTGGAATGCTACAGGTTTAGTTCCTAAAATGGAAGCACGAAACGTCTGGGCGAATTTCAACCATCACGTAGACAACTTCTTTAATTTCATGAGGCTCGCGTACGACCTTATAGACAAGGAGTATCAGAAGAATTTGGACGAAAAGGTTGCAATGATTGAAGAGCTTGAAGCAATGGTAGAAGACGGTGCTTCCGCTCAATTGTTTAGAGCCTTACAGAAGGCGCACAGCCGTTGGAAGAAAATAGGACCAGTCCCAAGAGAGCAAAAAGATATAATCTGGGATAGATTCAAGGCTGTTACCTCGAAAGTTCATGAACAGCGTGAACAGTTCAATGAATCCATGAAAGCGCAAAATGATGCTAAAATTGCAGCAAAAAAAGCTGTGGTTGATGGAATCAATGCACTAACTGCCGACCTGCCAACGAGACACAACAGTTGGCAAAAAGCTAGTCAATCTTTAAATAAGCTTAGAGAAGAATTTAAAAAGATAGGCTTTGTTAAAAGTGATGAAAACGATGCTGTCTGGGAAGATTACAAGAAAGCACAACGGGAATTCAATAGACTCAAGAACGCCTTTTACAAAGAGGAAAAGAAGTCACACAGAGAAAGCGTAGAGAAAAAGAGAGCACTAATAGATTTAGCACATAGCTTAAAGGACAGTGAAGATTTTGGTCCTACAGCAAATGCATTGAAGAAAGCTCAAGCAGATTGGAAGACTACCGGCTATGTCCCCAAAAAAGAGGGAGATAAACTTTGGGAAGAATTTCGCGGTGCCTGTAATCATTTCTTCGACCGTATGAATGGTAGTCGTAAGGCTCGAGAAAAAGAAATTAATGCAGGTAATAAAGCCAAAGAAGAAAAGCTTGTTGCCTTGAAAAAAGTTAAAATCAAATCTATAGAGGATTCTATTGCTTTAAGCGAAGAATGGAGCGCATTAGGAATTTCAAATCGTAAACTTGACGCACAGTTTGATGCACTTTTAGAAGAAAAATTATCTGGCCTAGGAATTGAAAAGTCTGTCTTAGAGCGAACGCTCTTTGAAGCAAAAGTGAAAGCATTGGTTGAGGCTGATGACCAGCAAGGATTATTACAGCAGCGCTCTTGGATAAGAGACGAAACAGATAAGGCAAAGAAAGAATTACATCAATTAGAAAACAACATATCCTTCTTTGGCAACGCCAAAGGAAATCCACTTCTAGAGGCAGCTCAAAAAAATATTTCGATACAGAAAAATCGGGTTGAAGACCTTGTTAAATTGCGCAAATTGTTCAATAGCTTATTGAAATAAGCACATGAATTTCAAGCTGAAAGCGCCATTTGAGCCAATGGGTGACCAACCTACGGCTATAGATGATTTAGTTGAAGGCTTATCTAGCGGAGAGCGCAACCAAGTCTTGTTAGGTGTTACCGGTTCGGGTAAAACCTTTACTGTTGCCAACGTTATAGAAAGAACGCAACGACCAAGTTTGATTCTTTGTCACAATAAAACTCTGGCCGCACAGCTTTATGGGGAAATGAAAGAATTCTTTCCAGAGAATGCGGTAGAATACTTTGTAAGCTATTACGATTATTATCAACCTGAGGCCTATGTTCCTTCATCCGGATTATACATTGAGAAGGACCTCAGTATAAATGATGAAATTGAAAAGTTAAGGCTAAGTACAACTTCTTCATTACTCTCTGGGCGTAGAGACGTAATTGTAGTCGCCTCTGTTTCGTGCCTTTACGGTATGGGGAATCCTGAAGCATTCAACGCCAGTGTGGTGGACTTAAAAGTTGGTGACACCATAAGTAGACAGGGGCTTTTACATAAGTTTGTCAATGCACTTTATTCGCGTACGACCGCTGAATTCAAAAGAGGTTCATTTCGCGTAAAAGGAGATACCGTAGATATTTTTCCAGCTTATGCTGAAACCTATTTCCGAATTAGTTTTTGGGGAGACGAAGTTGAAAGTATTGAGCATATGGATCCTGTGAGTGGCTTAAGGATTGAGCATATGAATGAAATGCGCCTCTTCCCTGCTAATCTATTTGTTACAGAAAAAAATCAACTTCAACAGGCCATTCATCACATTCAAGATGATTTAATGTCACAGGTTGATCACTTTAGGAATGTTGCGCGTCCCTTGGAAGCAAAACGTCTGGAAGAGCGAACCAATTTTGATCTTGAAATGATTCGTGAACTTGGCTATTGCTCTGGTATTGAAAATTACAGTCGCTACCTTGACGGTAGAGCACCCGGAGTACGTCCTTTCTGCCTTTTGGACTATTTTCCAGATGATTTTCTTTTAGTAATTGATGAAAGCCATGTAACCATTCCTCAAGTTAGAGCAATGTATGGAGGGGACAGATCAAGAAAAGAAAATCTTGTGGAATACGGCTTTCGCTTGCCCGCTGCTTTAGATAATCGACCCCTAAAATTTGAAGAATTTGAGAATTTACGCGGCCAAGCATTATTTGTAAGCGCCACACCAGCTGATTACGAATTGCAGCTCAGTGGCGGCGTATTTGCAGAACAGGTTATTCGACCCACAGGGCTGCTAGACCCGAACATAAGCGTTCGTCCAAGCAAAAATCAAGTGGACGACCTGATGGATGAAATTCACAAACGTGTTGAAATAGATGAACGCGTTTTAGTTACAACCCTAACCAAGCGAATGGCAGAAGAACTAACGAAGTATTTCACGCGTTATGATATCCGTTGCCGCTACATCCACAGTGACGTTGACACCTTGGAGCGAGTAGAGATCATGCGTGATTTACGCTTGGGAGTATTTGATGTCCTGATAGGAGTAAATTTACTTAGAGAAGGTTTAGATTTTCCTGAGGTAAGCTTAGTAGCCATCATGGATGCAGATAAAGAAGGTTTTTTGAGGAGTGAACGCAGTTTGGTTCAAACTATTGGACGCGCTGCACGAAATGTCAACGGGCTTGCTATTTTATACGCCGATAAA
>PXYR01000103.1 GCA_003023665.1 Bacteroidota bacterium | reverse complement strand
AAGGTGTGGGGAAGAGAATACTCCAACCCGCAAACCCATTTCTTTCATTCCCGAGGCTAATAGGTGAGCGGATGAGCCTTTACCATTCGTACCGGCAATATGTACGGTAGAAATAGAGCTGCCCGGCCACTCTAAATACGACCAAAGTTCTTTTGGATTCTCTAGTCCTATTTTATAGTTTTTGCTGCCGCCGTCTCTTTGAAAATTAGGTACGGCGCTATAAAGCCAATCTACAGCTTCTTGATAGGTCATTATTCTAATTCAAAACGGTAAACAATGAAGCCAACTCTTCTTTGGTTGCCATTATCCGCACTCCATTTAGATTTTCTAGCAGCAATACGTGCTTTTTGAACGAGACATGTATTGGATCCAAAGTTTGACTTGGTTAAACCACTTGGAATTTGATTATTTGGAGCTAGCTCTGCTTCAAAAACTTCTCCCGTAGAACTTACAGCAATTTTTATTACAACTACTCCTGCATAATTGCAACCTGTTTCAGGATCAGGAATATTCACGGGTGTTCCGTTCATCCAATATTGTCCGTTATTACCAACTCCACCATTTCCTTTTCTATTAGGATTAAGAGGATCACCATCTTCACTTCCTTGGTCGCCACCACCTTTCGTTTCACCCTCGCCTTGGCCGCTGCCTTTATTATTGGTGTTGAACAATTTATTGAGTCTATCAGCCTCTTTCTGTTGTTTTATTTCTTCCTCTGTGGGTTGAGGGTCTGGCTCTGGCTCTGGATCTGGTTGCGGTGTTTCTTTGGGCACTTCTTTTACTTCTTCCTTGGGCGTTTCTTGTTTTGGTTCTTCTTTGGTCTCCTCAATAACCGGAGCATCTTCTATATCTTGTGTAACCACTTCTTCCTGTGTAACGGGTGTTTCTTCCACGGGTGTTTCTGGTGCAGGTGGAGGTGGGGTGACTGGAGCCGCTTGAGTATTATTACCAAACCCTTCCTCGCTATAGCCAAAGTTGATTGCAATTCCTTCTTCTGGCGGAGGATCTTGGTATTTCAAGCCAGTTAAGGCAAACCAAAGCAGCAGCAGAACATGGACAGTTATGGTCCAAATGCGTGCTCGATTCCTATTTTTATTCTCGTTAAAAGCCATCTTTAATTCGGATCCGTTGCAATAATCATTTTCATATTGTTTCTATATCCGATATCTAATAAACGTACAGTTTCCCCTGTTGGTACAGTCTGGTCGGCACGAAGCACCACTACAGCCTGTTCATTGGCAGGTAATTTATTGACTTCACCAAGTAATATGCGTTCCACCTGATCGTAGCTGACTACAGTGCCATTGACGTCAAATTCTAAATCTTCATTTACCGTTAACGTAATATTTTTCTTTTTTACGGTCTGTGCACCGCTTTTGGGCAGAATAATATCAAGTGCGCTAGATGTTACTAGAGTGGAAGCAAGGATAAAAAATATGAGTAGCAAGAAAACTAAATCTGTCATAGAAGACATATTCACTTCTGCACTTACTTTACTTCTGGATCTTAAATTCATCTTTAGTCTAGATTAAGCGGGTTCATGCAACAAATCCAAGAAGTCCATGGCACTGTCTTCGAGTTTATAAACCACTCGGTCAACTCGTGTAACTAGGAAGTTGTATCCGAAATACGCTACAATCCCAACTAAAAGACCCGCAACGGTTGTGGTCATTGCGGTATAAATCCCTTCTGCCATCATATCTAACTTGATTTGACCGCCTGCATTGGCCATTTCTTTGAAGGTTAAAATCATTCCAATGACCGTTCCTAAAAACCCAATCATAGGGGCACCTCCGGAAATAGTAGCTAGCATGGGTAGTCCTTTTTCAAGTCTTGTAACTTCCAGTTTCCCCTGATTTTCTATTGCCTGAGTAATATCTCCAAGTGGCTTGCCAATGCGACTAATGCCCTTTTCAATCATGCGTGCAACGGGCGTGCTTTCCGCCTTGCATAATGCACCTGCGGCATCAAGCTTACCGTCCAAAACCATGTCCTTGATGTTGTTCATGAAGTTAGGATCCACTTTGTTTGCCGATCGTATAGCACCGAATCGTTCCAAGAAAATATATACAGCGAACACGCTGAGCACTCCAAGAAAAGTCATGATAAGTATCCCCCCAATTCCTCCGGAGGTCATGAGCTCAAGGATGGTCATGGTTTTTTCAGTTGGTTCTTCTGCTAATACGGCATCTGCGCCGGTTTGAATTTGAAGGAATAATGTGCTCATTTTTGCTGTGTGATTTACTCAAATATCCATAAAAAGAAAGCCCCCGCTTCGCGGAGGCTTTTGAAATATCAACAACTTGAATTGAATCAAGCTAAGATCATATTTTGAAGAATATAAATTCCTGCTCCCGCAAAATAACCAACGAGCGCATAGAGCGAAATATTCTTTAAATACCAACCAAAATCTATTTTTTCTAATCCCATAACGGCTACACCAGCTGCTGAGCCTATAATTAAAGCAGAACCTCCAGTTCCTGCACAATAGGCCAAAAACTGCCAAAAAGTACCGTCCTGCATGAATAATCCAGCATCCGTAATCTCATACATACCCATTGCAGCGGCAACTAATGGGACATTGTCTACAATGGATGACAATAGACCAATAATAGTTCCAACAATATACACTCCTTCCCGCGTGTCTGTGCCAATACTAGTATCCAATGCTGCTGCTAAATCTCCCAATTGCCCCATACTTTGAAGAGAGGCAACGGCTAGGAGAATTCCCAAGAAGAACAATACAGAGGGTGTATCTATTTTTTGCAATACGCCCAATGGACTTAAGTGGTGTTTTACGTCAGAAGGCTTTCTCCTGTGTAAGATGTCTGTAATTAACCATAAAACACCCAAAGACAGCATCATTCCCATAAAGGGTGGGAGGTGGGTAACGGTTTTAAATATGGGTACAAAAATCAAACCGGCTACACCTGCAAAGAAGACAAAATTGCGCTCAAAAGGTGTTGTAGGATCCAGATAATGATCTGCCGTCTCCACGCGCTGAGGCCTTGTTACATTTCCCTTCAATCGGAAAGACAAGAGCGCCAACGGCGCCAATAAAGTAAATAAAGACGGCACAATTAACTGAGTAATGACGGCTCCTGCGGTAATCTGTCCTTTTATCCACAACATAGTGGTTGTTACGTCTCCAATTGGAGACCAAGCACCTCCGGCATTGGCCGCAACAACAACCATTCCCGCAAAAAACCATCGGTCCTTTTGATCTGCGATTAACTTTCGAAGCAAACTCACCATGACAATAGAGGTAGTTAAATTGTCTAAAGCAGCAGAGAAAAAGAAACTGAGTATACCTATAATCCACATTAATTTTACTTTGTTCGTGGTTTTAATTCGGTCTGTAATAACGGAAAAGCCTTCATGCGCATCTACCAATTCCACAATGGTCATAGCGCCAATTAGGAAGAAAAGTATGGAAGAAATCTCGCTGAGATGGTGCAGTAAATGCTCTTCCACTTCATGGTAATGCTGACTGGCAAGAATGTATAAGGTCCAAGTAAGTACTCCAGTAACTAGAGCAGCAGCAGCTTTATCAATTTTAAGTTGGTGTTCAAAAGCTATGGCTGCGTAGCCAAGCACGAAAACCACTAACATTAGAGTGTAGGTCATGTGGATATTAGATTAATAATTTTAATGCGTTTGTATATGCTTTAGAAGTGATGTTTACTCGTTCTTTTTCAACGGCTTTAATGTCCTTTAATGCCTCTAAAATAGTTTGACTCACATCATGAAATATAGCTGAGTCTGTTAACTCAGCATCCTCTTCCATTAGGTAACCAAAAACTCTTGCCATACCGCAATTTGAAATAAAATCAGGTATGACGGCACACTTGTTATCTGCATGTTCAGCAATTGGTCCATAAAATATTTCTTCATCTGCAAAGGGCACGTTGGCACCGGATGAAATGATTTCAAGCCCGTTATCAAGCAATTGAGCCAATTGCATTCTTGTGACCAGTCTAGATGCCGCCGCAGGTATAAATACTTCTGCACCTAAACTCCAGATTTCTTGATTGACTTGTTCAAATGGCAACAGCTCTTCCGAGCACAATGAATTACCATCTTTGGAATTAAATAAAGACGTGATTTCACCAAGCGAAAAACCATCAGGGTTCATTAATCCACCAACCTTGTCTATGATTCCAACAATCTGAGCACCCATCTCACTGAGATAAAAGGCGGCGCCAGAGGCCACGTTACCCCATCCCTGGATGATGATTCGTTTACCGGCGACTTGTTCTCCCCACAAATCATATAAATGGGCTACACTAACCGCGGTGCCATATCCTGTTATCATATCACCTACTTTGAGTGAAAGAGCACCTTCAGGCAAAAGCTCTTGGTTGGTCACGCTTAAACTCACACCGTCTTGTAACTGCTTAATTTTTCTTGCTTTTGCAAAATCACCTGGCTGGTAATGACCGTTGAGAACGCCCTCTTGAGGATGAAGAATACCCAACTCACTTGTAATTGGAATGACCTCTGTTTTTTGGTCTACATTTAGGTCACCACCGGTGCCGTAGTAGTTCTTTAACAACGGATAGATCGCTCTATACCATCGCCTTAAAACCCCTTCTTTTCTTGGGTCATTCGGGTCAAAGTCAATGCCGCTTTTTGCTCCGCCAATTGCAGGGCCGGCAACGGTAAATTTGATTTCCATTGTTTTCGCTAAAGAGAGGACTTCCTCTTGAGTCAATCCCTTTCTCATACGCGTCCCACCTCCAGCAGCACCTCCTCTTAAACTATTTATCACTACCCAGCCTTTTGCCTCGGTTAACGAATCATGCCAGTGAAAAACGATCTCTGCTGGGCGTTCTTCAAATGCGCGCAATTGTTCTTTCATTGCCTCTGTATTTAGGAAAGTCTAAGGTAGTGTTTAAGGCCAAAAAATTTTTCCTGAACTGTGATTTTTACCACTGCCTGTAGTACGACCAAGAACATTGGGCTTTTCTTCGATTCTAAGTTGGGCAAGTAATGCAAAAATTATAGCTTCTTTGAAATTCACAATGTCTTTATCTGGTCGCACCAATCCAACCCCATAGTGACGAATTCTTTCCAGAAGATAGTCGTTCCATGCTCCTCCGCCAGTGACTAAGGTTCTTTTGTTTGCGAGGACTGCACCAATCTGTATGGCAATATGTTCGCAGAAAGTAGCAAGTGCATCCGCAGGTAATAAGTAGTCTATGATATTAAAAACATGCGCCTCTACCCATTCTGCTCCAAGGCTTTTGGGAGGTTTTTTATCATAGTACGTCAAACTGTTGAGTTCATCCAAGACCCATTGGTTGATGGACCCGGAAGCTGCTATTTTTCCACCCTTATCAAAAGGCATATTAAATTCTCTCGCAAAATAGTTTAGCACATAATTGACAGGGCAAATATCAAAAGCGCTTTCAATACCAATTTTGAGAAGAGGGGAGCCTAAACTAACATTGGAGAACCCACCAAGATTTAGAGCAGCTTCATAGTCTCCAAAGAGTAAAGAATCTCCCATGGGTACTAGCGGTGCGCCTTGGCCGCCTAATAAAACATCCTGAATTCTAAAGTCAGTTACAACCGGTATATTCACCTGTTTAGCTATGGTTTCAAGACAGCCTGCTTGAAAGGTGAATTTATGTTTTGGTTCATGGAATACGGTTTGACCGTGTGTACCTATGAGGTCAATGGTCACCTTGGTTGTTGATTGTATTTTCTGAATACATTCTACTGTCCAACGTGCAAAAGCAGCATCTACCTGGTTCATTAATGAGCTGTCTTTAAAGCATTCAGTCACCAGATCCTTAAGGTTATTTGGATAGCTAAACTCGTAAGTTTCAAGAAGTTCCCATGAGTGGTTTTGGTCAATATTAAATCGGACAATAGCAGCATCCATTCCGTCTAGGGAGGTGCCGCTCATTAAGCCTAAAACATTGCGAGTTGCTTCGTACATTTACAAACCCAATT